>NZ_CALUHA010000023.1:0-39444 GCF_944320325.1 Alistipes megaguti | reverse complement strand
CGACGATCTTCAAGTTCTCGTCGTCGATGATGCCGATCATGATGCTGGCGGTGACGGCCGAGGAGAGCTATCCGGCGCTGAGCAAGATTCTCGACGACAAGCTGGTCAACGTCCTGAACCGGGTCGACGGCGTGGGGGCCGTCACGGTGATGGGGGCCCCGGAGCGCGAGGTGCAGGTGAATGTCGACCCGGCGCGTCTGGAGGCCTACAACCTGACGGTCGAGCAGCTGGGGCAGATCATCGCCGCGGAGAATGTCAACATCCCGAGCGGCACGATCGACATCGGCAACAATACGTTCAACATCAAGGCCGACGGGGAGTTCCGCCTTTCGGACGAACTGCGCCAGGTGGTGGTGTCGAACGCCGGGGGACGCACGGTGATGCTTTCGGACGTGGCCGAGATCCGCGACACGCTCGAGAAGGCCACCATGGATGAGCGGGTCAACGGCCAGCGGGGCGTTCGGGTGATGTTCCAGAAGCAGTCGGGGGCCAATACGGTCAATATCGTCCACGAGATCGAGTCGCGGCTGCCGGCCATCCAGAAGAGTCTGCCGCGCGACGTGAAGATGGAGCTGATCTTCGAGGGTTCGCAGGAGATCACCGATGCCATCGGGTCGCTGTCGGAGACTATTCTCTATGCCTTTATCTTCGTGGTGCTGGTGGTGATGATCTTCCTGGGGCGCTGGCGGGCGACGCTGATCATCTGCATGACGATCCCCGTCTCGCTGATCTGTTCGTTCATCTACCTCTTCGCCACGGACTCGACGATCAACATCATTTCGCTCTCGTCGCTGTCGATCGCCATCGGCATGGTGGTCGACGATGCCATCGTGGTGCTGGAGAACATCACCACCCATATCGAGCGGGGTTCGACGCCGAAGGAGGCCTCGATCTACGCCACCAACGAGGTGTGGCTGTCGGTCATTGCCACGACGCTGGTGGTTGTGGCGGTGTTCCTGCCGCTGACGTTGGTTCCGGGCATGGCGGGCATTCTGTTCCGCGAGCTGGGGTGGATCGTGACGATTGTGGTGTGCGTCTCGACGGCGGCGGCCATCACGCTGACGCCGATGATGTCGGCCTACCTGCTCAAATGCGAGGGCGGCGTCCATACCTGCCGCGGACTGGGCGTCGTCTACAAACCGATCGACCGGGCGCTGGCGTGGCTCGACAATGCCTATGCGCGTTCGCTCGACTGGGTGGTTCACCACCGCCGGCTGACGGTCATCTCGATGATGTCGCTCTTCGTGCTCTCGCTGGGGCTGCTGACGCAGGTCCCGACGGAGTTCTTCCCGCCGTCGGACAACAACCGCATTGCGGCGACGGTCGAACTCGAACAGAACGTTTCGGTGGAGTACACCTCGCGCATCGCCCGTCAGATCGACAGCATTCTCTACGCGAAATATCCCGAGGTGGTGCTGGTTTCGGCCTCGGCGGGAGCCAACTCGTCGGACGATGCCTTTGCGGCGATGCAGACCACCGGTTCGCACCTCATCAACTACAACCTGCGACTGACCGACGTCGAGGGGCGTGAGCGGTCGATCTACGTCATTTCGGACCTGCTGCGTCAGGATCTGGACCGCATACCCGAGATCCGGCAGTATACGGTCACGCCGGGCGGAGCGATGGGCGGCATGGTCGGCGGAGCGGCGACGGCCGACGTGAAGGTCTTCGGCTACGACATGGATGTGACGAATGCCGTGGCGAACGATCTGAAGGAGCGGATGCGCGCGCTGCCGGGGGTGCGCGACGTGAAGCTCTCGCGCGACGACCTGCGCCCGGAGTACAACGTGGTCTTCGACCGCGAGCGGCTGGCCTACTACGGGATGAACAGTGCAACGGCCTCGCAGGCCGTGCGCAACCGCATCGACGGGCTGGTGGCCTCGAAATACCGCGAGGACGGTGACGAATACGACATTGTGGTCCGCTACGCCGAACCGTTCCGCACGCGGGTGGAGGATGTCGAGAACATCACGCTCTACAACGCTCAGGGGCGTCCCGTGAAGCTCAAGGAGGTGGGACGCGTCGAGGAGGAGTATGCGGCGCCGATGATCGAGCGCGAGAACCGTCAGCGGGTCATCTCCGTCGAGTCGACGCTCGGTGCGGGGGTGGCGCTGGGCGACGTGGTGGCCGAACTCAACCGCCTGATTGCCGGTTACCCGACGCCCGACGGCGTGGATCTCGAGGTGGGCGGTACGGTCGAGGATCAGGGCGATGCCTTCTCGGATCTGCTGACGCTGTTCGTGCTGATCGTCATTCTGGTCTACATCGTCATGGCCACGCAGTTCGAGTCGCTGAAGTTCCCCTTCATCATCATGTTCACCATTCCGTTTGCCTTCACGGGGGTTTTCCTGGCGTTGTGGCTGACCTCGACGCCGCTGTCGCTCATCGCGCTGATCGGTGCGATCATGCTGGTGGGTATCGTGACGAAGAACGGCATCGTGATGGTGGACTACATGAACCTGCTGATCGAACGGGGGTCGGGTGTCTTCGAGGCGGTGATAGCGGGCGGCAAGAGCCGTCTGCGTCCGGTGCTGATGACCTCGTTCACGACGGTGCTGGGCATGCTGCCGCTGGCCATCGGCACGGGAGCCGGTTCGGAGACGTGGCAGCCGATGGGCATTGCTGTGATCGGCGGACTGACCTTCTCGACCATCCTGACGCTCTTCATCGTGCCGGTGCTCTATTCGATTCTGGTCCACCGTTCCCGGCGTCGCGAGCAGCGTCGTTTGGCCCGTCAGGCGACCATGCACCAGGCCGGGAGCCATTGACCGGCCGGCCCCTGCACAAGAACAGACAACAAACAACGAGAACCAACCATACCATGAAAGCCGTATTTTTATCCTATAACCAGGCACTGACGGATCGTGTGCACGCCATTCTTGACAAGCAGGGGATCCGGGGTTTCACGAAGTGGGCCTTGACCCAGGGCCGCGGCTCGGTGGACGGCGAACCCCACTACGGGACGCACGCCTGGCCGTCGATGAATGCCTCGATTCTGGCCATCATCGACGACGAACAGCTCGAACCGCTGATGACGGCCCTGCGCGAACTGGATGCCTCGACCCGGATGCAGGGTTCGCGCGCCTTCTACTGGACCGTCGAGGGGGGCTTCTGAGTTCCACCCGCCGGGGAGCCAAGACCCACCCGCCGGGGGAGCCAAGACCCACCAGCCGGATGACAGGGCCCCTCCTGCCGGGATGACGGAAACTCCTTCCGCCGGCACGGCAAGGCTCTCCCGCCGCCATCCAAAGGTTCTCTCTGCCGGCAAGAAAAGGCCCCCGTACGATGCGTCGTACGGGGGCCTTTTCGAGTGTCCGGGGCTTATTCCCCCTGTTGAATCTTCAGCGTGAATCCGCCGCCCGGCGCCAGATGGACGGCAAACGGCTCGGCGGTATCGATGCGGATCTCTTCGCGGCGATAGTCCGAGGCCTTGCGGTCGGCATTCACCCCGTCGCGGAAGAGTTCAGCCTGGAGACTGCCGCCCAGGAACGAGAGGTCGATTTTCAGGTCGCGGGGCGTCCAGTCGGTGATGCCGCCGATGTACCACGTTGAGCCCTTGCGGCGTGCGGTGACGATGTATTCGCCGATGCGGCCGTCCAGAATCCGGGTTTCATCCCACACGGTGGGGATCCGGGCGATGAACGACGTGCACTCCTCTTCGCGGAGGTAGTTCGTCGGGGAGTCGCAGAGCATGTTGAGCGGGGAGTCCAGCACGACGTAGAGGGCCAGCTGGTGGCAACGCGTGCCCTGACTCATCGGCTCCGTGTAGTTGGGGTGAAAACCCTGGCGCGTGGCGTTGATCATGGCGCCCTGCGTGTAATCCATCGGGCCGGCGGCCTGACGGATGAAGGGGATCGTGGCGTCGTATTTCATCTGGTCGACCTTTGACGAGTTCCATTTCATCTGCTCCAGCCCGTGTACGCCCTCGAAGTTGAGGATGTTGGGCCAGGTCCGGTTCAGTCCGGCGGGTTTGTGGGTTCCGTGCAGGTCGAGGATGAGGTGGTATTTGGCGGCGGTTTCGGCGGCCCGGGAGTTGAAGAGGGTCATCTGCTGGTCGTCGCGGTCCATGAAGTCGACCTTGAAGCCCTTGACGCCCATTTCGGCGTAGTGGCGGCACACCTCCTCCATGTCGCGCTGGAAGGCGTGGAATCCGGCCCAGAGAATGATCCCGACGCCCTTCGAATCGGCGTACCGGACGATCTGCCGCAGGTCGATGTCGGGGTTGATCTGCATGAGGTCGGCGCCCTTCCCGGCAGCCCAGCCGTCGTCGAGAATGACGTATTCGATGCCCTGCGAGGCGGCGAAGTCGATGTAGTATTTGTAGGTTTCGGTGTTGATGCCGGCCCGGAAGTCAACGCCGGCAAGGTTCCATGCGTTCCACCAGTCCCAGGCGACCTTTCCGGGGCGGATCCACGACAGGTCGTCGATCTTCGAAGGCTCGGCGAGCAGATAGCTCAGGTTCGAGGCGGCAATTCCGGCATCGTTTCCGATGATGGCGACGCGCCAGGGGAAGGTACGCGGTCCGGGAACATCGGCGATATGGACGGCGCGTTCCAGCACGACATGTTCGATTCCGTTGTAGCCGCCCGGCCGGGTGCGGATCGGACACGGAGCGAACTGTCCGCAGAGGTTGTTTCCGCCGTCCGGATTGCGGAGGTAGAGTCCGGGATAGTCGCGCAGGTCGCTCTCCGTGAGACAGATCTTCACCTGCTGGCCGGCATCCACGACGAGCGGCAGGAAGGCCAGACGTCCGGTTTTGAGTTGTGAGAGCCGTGCGACGGTGTAGGTGTTTTCGAAGGAGTTGAAGTACTGCTTTTCCCAGTCGCCGTCCTCTCCGGCCCGCACGTAGGGCAGCGTGGCCGTGAAGTCCTCGGGGAAGCGATAGGCGACCTCTTCGTTCAGAATGGCGAAGGGTTTCTTCGAACGGTTGACAAAGCGGTAAGCGACGCCGTCGTCGTAGGCGCGGAATTCGACCTCCCAGCCGCCCTTCATGCGGAGCGTGAGGGCGTTGTAGTGGTCGCGGATCGAATCGGCGCGGTAGAAGGGCGAAGCGACCCATTGATCAACCGACGATTGCGACGCCTTGGCAACGCGGGCATCGGGGCCCCAGACCGAGCCGTTGTTCAACCTTAGCGACAGGGGCGAAGGTTCGAGCAGCGTACGACCGTTGAGGCGGATGTCGTAGGAGAGTTCTCCGCCGACGGAGACGGTCGTCTGCAGGGCGCCGTCGGGCGATGCGAGCGTGTAGCGTTTTTGAGCCGGAAGGGCTGCCGTGACGAGCAGGGCGGCGGCAAGCAGCAAAGTTTTTTTCATTCGGGTTTAAACTGTTTTGGGTTTGATTTCGAGTTTGTAAACTTAATAAATAAATACTGTTTCTGCAAGCTCTTTTTCGGAGTTTCGGTCCGATTCCGTGCATCGCGATTTTGCGGGCCGGGCATGCGGCGGTTTGCCCGAAAATGCTTACCTTTGCCGATATGAAGCTCACTTTTCTGGGAACCGGAACCTCACAGGGCGTGCCCGTGATCGGATGCCGCTGCCGGGTCTGCACGTCGCCCGACCGGCGCGATCACCGTCTGCGTACCTCGGCCATGGTCGAGACGCACGGTGTGCGGCTGGTGATCGACGCGGGACCCGATTTCCGCTACCAGATGCTCCGCACGGGGGTGAGCCACCTCGACGGCATCCTGCTTACGCACGAACACAAGGACCATATCGGCGGTCTGGACGACGTGCGGGCCTTCAACTTTGTGGACTATCCGCCGACGATCCATCGGGTCGACATCTACGCCTCGCCGCGGACGCTGGCCTGCGTGCACAAGGATTTCGACTACGCCTTTGCACAGGACAAGTACCGCGGGGTCCCCGAGATCGAGCTCCACGAGATCGACGTCACGCGTCCCTTTACGGTGAAGGGGGTAGAGATCGTCCCCGTCTCGGGCCACCACTCCGAACGCTTTACGGTGACGGGCTACCGCATCGGGCCGCTGGCCTACCTGACGGATTTCAAGACGATCGAGGATCGGGAGGTGGAGAAGCTTCGCGGGGTGGATACGCTGGTGGTCAACGCCCTGCGCTTCAAGGAGCACTACTCGCACTTCAACGTGGCCGAAGCGCTGTCGCTGATCCGCCGCGTCGAACCCCGTCGGGCATGGCTCACGCACATGTCCCACGACATCGGGCTGCAGGCCGAGACGGAGCCGAAGCTCCCCGCGGGTGTCCGGATGGCCTGCGATACGCTGGAGGTCGAGATCGAAGATTGAAACACGAAAATACGCTATGAAGACATTGAAAGATCGCGTGATTGTCATCACGGGAGCCTCGTCGGGCATCGGCGAGGCGATGGCCAAGGTATATGCGGCCCAGGGGGCCCGGGTGGTGCTCGGGGCCCGGAGCGAGGACAAACTCCGCCGGCTGGCCGACGAGATCCGCTCGCAGGGCGGAGCGGCGGCCTTCTGTGGCGTCGACGTGACGAAACCCGAGGAGTGCCGGGCGCTGATCGAGACGGCCATCCGGGAGTTCGGGCGGCTGGACGTGCTGATCTGCAACGCCGGCATCTCGATGCGGGCGCTCTTCGACGATGTCGACCTGGAGGTGCTCCACCGCCTGATGGATGTCAACTTCTGGGGCACGGTCAACTGCTGCAAGTACGCCTTGCCCTATCTGCAGGCGACGAAGGGCTCGATTGTCGGCATTTCGTCCGTGGCCGGGCTGCACGGACTGCCGGGGCGTACGGGCTATTCGGCGTCGAAATACGCCATGACGGGCTTTCTGGAGACGCTGCGCATCGAGAATCTGAAAAAGGGGCTCCACGTGATGATCGCCTGCCCGGGCTTCACGGCCTCGAACGTGCGCTTCTCGGCGCTGACGGCCCATGGGGCGCAGCAGGGTGAGACGCCGCGCGACGAGTCGAAGATGATGACGGCCGAAGAGGTGGCCCACATCGTCGGTCGCGGCATTGTGCGCCGCAAACGGTTGTGTCTGATGGAGATCGAGGGCCGTGCGACGCATTTCGTGAAGAAGTTCGCTCCGGCGTTCCTCGACCGGATGTTCTATCTGGTGATGTCGCGCGAGCCGGATTCGCCGCTCAAGTAGCGCTGCGGCCGAAGTCTTGCCACGGAGGGGCCTTCTCACCGAGAAGGTCCCTTTTCTGTTGCCTTTTCGCCCGCAGAGATTGTATTTGCTTGCCGGCCGGCCTTTCTGCCCCGACGCCCTTGTCTTCCCGCTTTGGCGCCCATGCCTTCCTTCTCGGGCCTCATGTCCGTCCATTCCGGGAAGCATCTCTTTCCGCCTTGTCATGCTTCTCTTTCCGACTTCCGGAACGAAGGCTTCGGGGTGTTGCGACCTCCGGTCTCCGGATGCGGCGGAGTTTTCCGGCACTGGTGGAACCTTGAAATTGTCCAATCTCCGGACCTGCGCGAGAAGAGCCTCTGGGGCCTGTTTTGAACAAAATCAATATCGTGCTGGACAAAATCAAAGGTTATTTGAGCGGTTTTGAAAATCAATTCTTCAATTCTCGGGGTCTCTCCGGATGCTTATCGGTACTTTTGTATACCGAAAACAACCTGAACACAAAAACCTGAACCATTCATGAGAAAAAACCTCCTCCTGATTCCGGGACTTTTTTCCCTTCTTGTGCTGGGCTCCTGCGGTGCGGGCCCCGATCCCAAACTCGAGAGCGTGAAGCATGCCATCGACGTGGCCCGTTCGCAACTCGAACTTTCGTCGGCGGAGTTCGATTCGCTGCCGGGATTCCCGCGTTCGCTCATGCCGAAATTCAAGATCGTCGACGCCAAGGACTGGACCAGCGGTTTCTATCCCGGGACGCTGTGGGAAGCCTACCGCCTGACGGGCGACGAGCACCTGCGTGCCGAGGCCGAGAAATTCACCGCACGGCTCGAGGGCATACAATATTATAAGGGTACGCACGATCTGGGCTTTATGGTCTTCTGCAGCTACGGACAGCAGCAGCAGACGCTTCACGACGCCCATTCGGCCGAGGTGATTGTCGAGGCGGCCAACAGCCTCATTTCGCGCTGTGACTCGACCGTCGGTCTGATCCGCTCGTGGGACTTCGGCGAGTGGAACTACCCGGTGATCATCGACAACATGATGAATCTCGAGATGCTCTTCTGGGCCTCGAAGCACACGGGCGATCCGAAATACCGCAACGTGGCCGTCCGCCATGCCGACCTCACGATGCAGAACCACTTCCGCGAGGACGGCAGTTCGTACCACGTGGTGAGCTACAACGACGACGGCACGGTCGAGAGCCGCGGGACGTTCCAGGGCTACTCCGACTCTTCGGCCTGGGCCCGGGGCCAGGGCTGGGGTCTCTACGGCTATACGATGTGCTACCGCGAGACGGGCGACACGAAGTATCTGGACCATGCGCGCCGTATCGCTTCGTTCGTGATGAACCATCCCCGAACGCCCGAGGATCTGATTCCCTACTGGGACTACGACGCTCCGGACATTCCGAACGCTCCGCGTGACGCCTCGGCCGCAGCGGTGATCGCCTCGGCGCTCTTCGAGTTGTCGACGCTGGTTCCCGAGAGCGAGGGCAAGGCCTATTTCGAGCGGGCCGAAGCGATGCTGATGAGCCTGTCGTCGGATGCCTACCTGGCCGAGAAGGGGACCAACGGCGGCTTTATCCTCCGCCACAGCGTCGGCCACCTGCCGGCCCACAGCGAGATCGACACGCCGCTCAACTATGCGGACTACTACTATCTGGAGGCCATCGGCCGCTATCTGTCGCTGCGGGGCGTGTCGCCCCGGGAGCTTTAAAGCGTAAAAACCCTAAAACCAATAACCTATGAAACGAATCTTTACGAAGATCTCGCTGTATGGTCTCGTGATCTCGACGGCCCTTCTGACGGGGTGTCTGGGCGACGAAATCCGGGGCACCGATGACGGCAGCGGTTCGGAGACGACCGATTCGACGATTCCCGGCAACAGCGTGATTGATGCACGCGTTTTCGAGGCGTTGAATCTGGATCTTCCGGAACTGGCCTCCGTGAAGGCCTACTACGAGTCGGATCAGTACTATCTGGCCGCGCAGGCTCTGCTGAACTATTTCCGTACGCGGACGCAGGTCAATGCCAACGTCAACCTGATTGCGCCGTCGATCACGGCCGAGGAGCAGGCCCGGGCCGACTGGGCGCTTCCCGTCACGGGAGATGCGCAGGACGGCTACCGCTTCTGGGTCGACGGCTATGCCGACGGCGACCGTCCCTACTCCTACCAGACGGGCAGCAAACTCGACTGGACCAAACGCGCAACGGCCGAAACCGAGGAGCGCTTCCGCCTGCACCGCCTGCAATGGATGATCCCGCAGGGCAAGGCCTACCGCACGACGCTCGACGAAAACTACGTCACGTCGTGGATGTCGGTCTACGAGAGCTGGCTGGAGACCTTCCCGCTTCCGGCTGGCGACTACGATTTCAATGCCGATCCTTCGAGCCAGCCCGAGGAGGTGCGTGAGGCGCTCTACGCCTGGCGTCCGATCGACGTGTCGTACCGTCTGGCCGATCAGTGCGACCTGATCTACTATTTCATGCAGTCGACCGCCTTCACGCCGCAGATGCTCGCCTCCTACCTGTCGAATCTGGTCGAGCAGGCCGGCCACGTGATGAACCACTACTCGGAGAACGGGGAGGAGCTGGCCCAGGAGTCCTATGCCGTATGGCGGGCCGGTACGATTTTCCCCGAGATGAAGCAGGCGGCCGAGTGGGTCAAGAGCGGTTCGCAGGCGATGAACGACGGCGTCGACATCTCGATTCTCAATCTGCTGGATCTTTCGTACGGCGGATTGTCGAAAGTTTCGGCCGCCTATGCCGCCGGAGACTACCGTCTGGCCCTGCAGGAGCTGCTCAACTACTACCGCACGCGCACCCACGGTCTGAATCCCAACGTGAAGATCGAGAGCGACAAGGCTACGGATACCGAGAAGTCGTGGGCCGACTACGCCTTCCGTGAAAACGGCTACCGCTTCTATGTGAAGAACTATTTCGATGCGTCGGCCGGGTCGAACGTTCCCTATTCCTACCTGAATGCGGAGGGGACGGGCATCGACTGGACGATCTGGCCCACGAAGGAGCAGGAGCACCGCTACCAGCTGCACCGCCACCAGTGGATGATCCTGCAGGGCAAGGCCTACAATGCGACGCACGACGAGCGTTACGTGGCGAACTGGATGGAGGTCTACGGCGACTGGCTGCGTCAGAACCCCAAACCCGACGTGGATCTCGACTATACGGTCTATCCCGAGAATCTGCCTGCGGAGTATCGCAATGCGGGGTGGTCGTGGCGACCGCTGGACGTTGCGGCGCGGGTGATCGACCAGTGCGGGCTGCTGGAGTACTACCAGAATTCGGAGACTGTGACGGCCGAGTGGCTTTCGACCGTGCTCAAGCACCTCGACGAGCAGGTGAACCATATCATGAAGAACTACTCCACGACGTCGAACCATCTGATCACGCAGGCCCAGGCGGTGACCTTCGCGGGCATGCTCTTCCCCGAGCTGAAGAATGCCGCAACGTGGCGGACGAACGGTCCGGGCGTGCTCGGACAGCAGGTTACGGCGCAGTATTTCAACGACGGCTGGCTCAAGGACGGCGACCTTTCGTACCACATTTCGGGCATCGAGGATTTCCGTTCGTCGCTGCTCGTGGCGCAGCTCAACGGCGGTGAGAGCTACTTCCCGTCGAATTTCGTGTCGTCGATGCGCAAGATGACCGATGTGGTGATGAACATGATCTACCCGGACTATTCGGTGCCCAACATGGCCGATACGCGGGCTGCGTCGTGGACCAAGAGCGTGCTGACGCGCAACCTGAAGAACTACATGACGCTCTTCCCCGACAATGCCGAACTGACGTGGCTGGCCACCGAGGGGGCGCAGGGCACGCAGCCCGCGACAAATGTCGTGACGTTCCCCGACGGCGGCTACTACGTGATGCGTACGGGCTGGACGATGCAGGATCTGATGATGGTGCTGCAGAATACGCCGGACGGTCCCTCGGAGCAGTGGCACCGCCAGTCGGACAACAATACGTTCGAACTCTGGGCCAAGGGCCGCAACTTCTTCCCCGATTCGGGAGCGGGCTCTTACGGCGGCAATTCGGAGTCGAATGCCATCCGTTCGCGCTACGCCGCCACGACGGCCCACAATACGCTGACGCTCGACGGCCGGAACGTCTCGAGCGACGGCCGCATGCTCAAGCAGGAGTCGAAATCGACCTCGTCGTACGCCTACGAGGTGCTGGTGCTGGAGAACCCCTCCTACACGGGGCTGACCCACCGGCGCACGATCTTCCTGGTCAACAACAAGTTCTACGTGATCCTCGACGAGGGCTACGGCTCGGCCGAGGGTATGGTCAACCTGAACTTCAACGTGACGCCGGGCGACGATTCGCAGGTGGTGCTCGATTCGTCGGAGAACGGTTTCCACACGGCCTTCGGCGACGGCAACAACCTCTACGTGCGGAGCGCTTCGAACAAGGAGATAACCTTCGCCGAGATGCCGGGCTTCTTGGCCTACAACGTCGTGACCTCCTCCTACAAGGAGACCGTGCGCAAGGCCTATCAGCTCAACGTGACGAAGAGTGCCTCGGACGAGGCGGTGCGTTACGTGACGGTGCTCTATCCGACGACGGATGCTACGGCCGTGAAGGGGTTCGAGAGCGACCTGGGCGAATGGTCGGCCTCGGGGGCCTCGATCTCGGTTCGCATCGACGGCAAGACCTACAACCTGTCGTATACGCTGTAAACCTAAAACTGCAAAACGAATATGAAATCACTGTTTCGAAATATCTGTCTTGCCGTGCTCGGACTGTTGAGTACGGCGGCCTTCACGGCCTGCGGAGAGGATGAGACGTCGGACGGCGGTCTGGATCTCTACTATGCGTCGATCGTCGACATCGGCCCTTCGATGCTCTTCAATTCGGATGCTCCGACGTGGTACGGCCCCACGCCGTCGGAGTTTGCCATCACGGCCATCACCCTCAATGATGCGGCGGTCACGAGCGAGAGCTTCACGATCAACTCGACGACGGGTGTGGTCTCGATCACCCATACGGAGAATCTCGAGCCGGGGGTCTACAAACTGACCATTTCGTGCCTTTCGGGCGGCGTCCGCCATACGTTCAAGGACATCTTCACGGTCCACATGTCGCCGGCCACGCCCGAGGCGCTGGAGCTCAGCTCGCCGACGCTGGAGATCCCCTATGCCGAGTTGGAGACCAGCGAGGCCAAGGTGACGGTGACGCCCGTGGGTGAATCCGTATCGATCCAGAGCTACAGTCTGGTTCAGCCCGAGGGCGAGGAGTACTTCTCGATCTCGCTGGCCGGTGAGGTGACGCTCAACGCCAACTTCAAGGGCGAGGTGATGCCGGGCAACTACCCGCTGCCGATCACGGTGAAGACCTATGCCGGCGAGATGACCTACGAGGGTCTGCTGACGGGCCGCATCACGAGCGAACCGCTTTCGGTAAGCTATCCCACGGCATCCGGCCGCATCGAGGCGGGCATGTCCTTCCTCGGCACGACGCCGACGTTGAAGGGTTCGCCCGACGAGGTGGCATGGGCCATCCGCCAGATCCGCCCGGGCGAGGGAAGTCCGGAGACGGATCTGATCAAGATCGACCCGGCGACGGGTGTCATTTCGGTCGACGAGGGCAACAACCTGCAGGTCGGTGCGGTCTATACGGTGGACCTGACGGTGACCAACAGCTTTGGCTCGACGGATTTCGACGGCGCCTACACGCTGACGGTTGTCGACTATATCGAACCCATCGACGCCTCGACCTTTGCCTACGATCCCGTTGAGGCGATCCAGGGCGGCGAATTCAAGGCCGAGAAGCGGAGCGGCTTCGTCGGCGACGAGGCGGTCTTCGCCTTCGGAACGCTTCCGGCAGCCGTCGAGGGCCAGCTGACGATCGACCAGGCAACGGGTGCCGTTTCGGCGACCAAGGGCCATTCGATTCCGCTGGGCGAGTATGAGATTCCGGTGGTGGCCTCCAACCTGAAGGGACAGGCCGAGACCACGCTCCGACTGACCGTGGGCGAGAATCCCTACTACTTCACGACGATCAGCTACGGCAACAACCTGGGTCTGACGCCGGCGGAGAATTACGCCAGCCAGTTCCGCTGCCCGACGTCGGGCGATCTGACGTCGCTGCAGCTCACCCCGACGACCGATGCCAAACCGGGTACGCAGCTGACGTGGTCGATCAAGATCAAGCATCAGTGTAAAGAGACGCTCATCGACTCGCAGACGGGTGTCATCTCGCCCAAGGGCTTCAAGGCCAACAACGGCGGCCTGATTCTGGTGACGGCGACGGCCGGCAAGGGCCAGGTCGGCGAGACCTCGGTGACGGTTCCGGTCTTCTTCTCGTTCATCCAGGCCGTGAGCGGCGTGACGATCCACTATACGCCGTTCGTCTTCCAGGTGAACCCGCGCACGGGCGGCACGTCGGCTGCGCCGACCGTCGAGGGCGTCGATCCGTCGCTCTTTGCGATCGACTACCGTCGTACGTTCAACTATTACAACATTGCCGGTCCGCACACCGACGGACAGCCTTCGACTGCCGGATCGTTCATGAACAGCGTCTGGAGCTCCTACTACACGAGCATCGGCAGCGCCACGGTCAACACGGGTTCGAAGGATCCCGTCTCCTACTATTCGAACACCTCGCGGCTGAGCTCGGCGCTGTGCTACGTCGATCCCACGACGAAGGCGCTGGTTGTCAACCCGAACAAGTGGGTCGATGGCAACGGTGTGGCCGCCAACGGAGCGATGATCGGTCAGATGACCTTCGTCACGGACGGCAATTCGGGCAATGTGAGCAACGGTTCGCAGGTCTTCCCGATCTGGATCTGGTTCGACGAGAAATTTTAACCTAACGGAATGAAACCTATGAAACATATATTGAACCGGGCATTCGGGCTGCGGGGGGTATTGACCCTCCTGGCCCTGACGGTGGTCTTCGCGGCCACGGCCCAGAACAAGATAACGGGCAAGGTGACCGACGAGAACAACCAGCCGGCCATCGGAGCCAACGTCGTGGTGAAGGGCACGACGCAGGGCGTCTCGACGGACCTGAAGGGCACCTACACGCTCTCGGTGAAGAAGGGAGCCGTGCTGGTCTTCTCCTACCTGGGCTACAAGCAGCAGGAGGTGACCGTGAACACGCAGACGGTCATCGACGTCAAGCTCGAACCCGAAACCAACGTCATGGATGAAGTGGTTGTGGTGGGTTACGGCGCGCAGAAGCGCAGCGACCTGACGGGAGCCATCGCCTCGGTGTCGGCCGAGGATGTCGAGGGCTTCAAGTCGGGATCGGTCATGGAGGCGCTCGGGGGCCAGATTGCCGGTGTGCAGATCACCGCGACGGACGGTACGCCGGGTGCGGGTTTCGACATCAAGATCCGCGGTATCGGCTCGGTGAACGGTGAAACGACGCCGCTCTACATCGTCGACGGATTCCAGGTCGACAACATCGACTACCTCTCGAATTCGGACATCGCCTCGATCGAGGTGCTGAAGGATGCCTCGTCGTCGGCCATCTACGGATCGCGCGCCGCGAACGGCGTGGTGATGGTGACGACCAAGTCGGGCAAGGTGGGACGTCCGGTGGTGACCTACAACGGATCGGCCAGCTACCGCGACATCTCGCGGACGCTCGATCTGCTGACGCCCTACGAGTTCGTGCGGCTGCAGACCGAGGCGTGGCCCGACAAGTTCGGCGACACCTACTACAAGTCGGGCAACGACGACAACGGGGTTCCCTATCGTTACCAGACGCTGGACGACTACATCGGCGTAGCGGGCATCGACTGGCAGGGCGAGACCTTCCAGCCCACGTGGTCGCAGGATCACAATGTCTCGGTGTCGGGCGGTTCGGACAAGACGAAGTATGCCTTCTCGTTCTCGGACTTCCTCGAGAACGGTATCTTCAAGAACAGTGCCTTCAACAAGATCACGGCCAAGATGCGCGTGAACCACAAGATCTCGAAGCTGCTCTCGATCGACGCCACGGTCAACTACGCCTTTACGGACAAGCGCGGTATGGGAACGTCGGGCGACAACGGCCGTTTCAACATGCTGGGTCAGATTCTGCGGGCCCGCCCGACGGGCGGTCTGCGGATGACCGACGAGGAGCTGCTCAATTCGGCGATCGACCCGCTGGAGCTCGAGTCGTCGGAGTCGCTCTCGCAGGTGAACCCCATCAAGCAGGCCGAGTCGGTGACCAACACCAAGAAGGCGGAGATGTGGGGCGGCAACCTGGCGCTGAACTTCAACTTCGGCAAGGGGTGGAGCTTCCGCATGGCCGGATCGTACAACACGACCAACACGCGCAACTACCAGTTCTACTACGACGGATCGAAGGAGGCCTACCGCAACGGCCAGACCCCCTACGGCTCGACGCAGATGACGCGCGACGTGCGCTGGACGAACTTCAACTACCTGACCTACAAATATAAGCAGAAGAACGGCCACGCCTTCGACGTGATGCTGGGTCAGGAGACTTCGTTCCGCGGAACGGAGTATCTGAAGGGACAGGCGACCGACTTTCCGTTCGACAACCTGGGCAACGACAACCTCGGTCTGGGCGCCACGCCGAGCCAGGTGACCTCGTCGCGGTCGGACAACCTGCTGGTGTCGTTCTTCGCGCGCGGCAACTACAGCTACAAGGACCGCTATCTGTTCACGGCGACGATCCGAGCCGACGGTTCGACGGTCTTCTCGAAGAACAACAAGTGGGGTTACTTCCCGTCGTTCTCGGCGGCATGGCGCATCTCGGAGGAGCCCTTCATGAAGAAGCAGGAGGTGATTTCGAACCTCAAGCTGCGAGCCGGCTGGGGCGTCGTGGGTAACGACCGCATCACGAACTACCTCTCGCTGACGCTCTACACGCAGAACAAGTACGGCTACGGCAACAGCCTCATCACGGTGCTCTCGCCCAAGCAGCTGCCCAACGAGGATCTCAAGTGGGAGGCTTCGCAGAGTACGAACATCGGTCTGGATCTGGGTCTGTTCCGCAACCGGCTGAACATCACGGCCGACCTCTTCCTCAAGGATACGAAGGATCTGCTGATGGCGGCCAACAAGGCCTATGTTTCGGGCTTCGGGTCGCAGTGGCAGAACGTGGGCAAGATCCGCAACAAGGGTCTCGAGCTGGCGATCAACTCGACGAACATCGCCTCGAAGAGCGGCTTCCGCTGGACGACGGACTTCAACATCTCGTTCATCCGCAACGAGCTGCGTGCGCTGGCCGACGGCGCCCGGACGATGTACACGGCCGCCAGCTGGAACAGCGACTACACGGGTTACGACTACATGGCGCAGGTGGGTCAGTCGCTGGGTCTGATCTACGGTTATGTCTTCGACGGGGTCTACCAGTCGTCGGATTTCGAGGTGGACGCCGCCACGGGTGAGACGCGCCTGCGTGCGGGCGTGCCCGACATGTCGGAGCACTACACGAGCGGCACGTTCGGCCCCGGCGTGGTGAAGTACAAGGATGTGGACGGCGACGGCAAGATCACGACGAACGACCGCACGGTGATCGGCAACGGTACGCCGAAGTGGTACGGAGGTATCACCAACACCTTCTCCTACAAGGGCATCGACCTGAGCTTCATGTTCCAGTTCAACTACGGCAACGACGTCTACAACGCCACGCGCATGTACGCCTCGCAGACGCAGGACCAGCGTTCGAACATGATGGCCGAGGTGGCCGACCGCTGGACGGCGACCAACGCCTCGAACAGCGTTCCGCGCTGGGACGGCTACGTGAAGAACGAGCTCTACTCGCGCTTTGTCGAGGACGGATCGTTCCTGCGACTGAAGAACCTCACGGTGGGGTACACGCTGCCGCAGCACTGGACGCGGAAGTTCTACGTCTCGAAGCTGCGCATCTACTTCACGGCGCAGAACCTCTTCGTGGTGACGGGCTACTCGGGCTACGATCCGGAGGTGAACATGCGGGCCTCGAACCCGATGACGCCGTCGTTCGACTGGGGCGCCTATCCGCGCAGCAAAGTATATACGATGGGTCTTGACCTGTCCTTCTAAAAAGCAAACGAACTATGAAAAAGATCTTAATATACGGTTTGTCGGCCCTGGGCCTGATGTTTGCGGCGTCGTGCTCCGATCTGCTGGAGGAGGAGTCGTACGTGGAGGTCGGCAAGAACAACTACGTGAACAATGCCGAGGAGGCCGAGACGGTGCTGATGGGTATCTACAAGGATCTGGCCAACGAGTACATGTATTCGTACCATCTGTCGCTGCTGTTCACCATCTCGTCGGACATCGCGCAGTGCGAGGGCAGTGCGACGACGTCGTTCCGCGAGATCCCGACCAATTCGCACAACCCCTCCACGTCGCAGATCATGCAGACGTGGCAGAAACTCTACTCGTCGATCTACGAGGCCAACGACTTCATCGAGACCGTTTCGGCGCGCATGGGTTCGTGGAGCTCGTCCAACCGCGAGCTGGCGACCATCTACCTGGGCGAGGCGCATGCGCTGCGGGCACTGTTCTATTTCGAGCTGGTGCGCTGGTACGGGAACATCGTGCTGATCACCTCGACGGAGCAGTCGAGTCTGCCGGCCACGGAGTACGTGCAGGCCGATCCGAAGGATGTCTACGCCTTCATCGAGTCGGATCTGAAGTATGCGGCCGAGGTTCTGCCGTGGGCCGTCGACGACACGAAACGCTCGTCGAACGCCTACCGCATGTCGAAGGGTGCGGCGCTGGGCCTGCTGGCGAAGGTCTACTGCACGTGGGCCGGCTATCCGGTGCGCGACGAGTCGAAGTGGGCCGAAGCGGCGAAGGTGGCGCGTCAGGTGATCGAGTCGGGCAAGCACCGCCTGATTCCCGACTACAAGACCGTGTGGAGCAACACGTGCAACGGGATCTGGGATGCGGGCGAGAGCCTGATCGAGGTGTCGTTCTACTCGCCGACGAGTCTCGACAGCGACCAGACGGCCGGCCGTATCGGCAAGTGGAACGGCGTGGTGGCCGACGCGGTCGAGGGTCAGCGCGGGCGCAATGCCGCCAACTGGAAGGTGGTTTACACCTTCACGCGCGAGTGGGAGACGCACAACGACCCGCGCATGGCGCTGTCGATTGCCGACTACAAGTACGATTCGTCGAAGGGCGACGGGCCGGTCACCTATTTCTCGACGGTCAGCAAGCCCACGGAGGAGAATCTCAACAAGCAGCGCCAGCTCTTCACGCCGGGTAAATGGGATACGGAGAAGTATGTCAACTCGGCCAACTACATGGTCAACAACGACAAGTCGTGTATCAACTGGTACATACTCCGTTATTCGGATGTGCTGCTGCTGTTTGCCGAGGCGCTGAACGAGTCGGGCGGATCGATCGTCGATGCGGTGGATGCGGTCAATGCGGTTCGCCGCCGCGGGTTCGGCGATACGGCGCATGACCTTTCGTACGGGCTTACGCGCGAGGCGCTGCGTGAGGCGATCCGCCGGGAGCGGGCCTACGAACTCTGCTTCGAGGGGCATCGCAAGCAGGATCTGATCCGCTGGGGCATCTACTATCAGACGATCCGCAATACGGCCCAGGAGCTGGTCAACTGGTTCTCGAATGCGAACTACACGGTGGGCCGCTTTACGATCGAGGGCCGCCACGAACTGCTGCCCATCCCGCAGCGGGAGCTGGACCTGATGACGCAGTGCAAGCAGAATCCCGGATGGGGCGAGTAGCCCGTCCGTTCAGGAGAAACGGAAAATCCCGGTCGGAATCACTCCGACCGGGATTTTTTCGTGATTTTCGGGCCTGACGGCATCCGGCAGAACCCGTTTTCCTCCGGCCGGTCTGTTCCCGCCCGGCGATCCGTTTCCCTCCGGCCGGATTGTTTCTATCGGGCCGGTCTGTTTCCGCCCGGCGTTACCTGTTCCCCTACTGATGCCGGACGCACCTTCTACCTCCTCATCCCGGGCTTCACCGGTTGGCTTCGGGGGCGGCATTGTGGGACCGGTTTAGAGGCTGGGCGCTGCTTCCCGGGCATGAGAAAAGCCCCGACGTCGGACAGTCGGGGCTTGGGGTGTGCGGGTCGCGGGAGGCGGGATCAGTCGAGCGGCTGCTGGGTGAATCCGGCGAGGTTGTAGCTCACGGGAACCGTGCTGCCGGCCACGCGGTAGATGCCGTACTTGAAGTAGTAGCCGGCCTCGTCGTTGCGGCCGATGAGGATCTCGCGGTTGTCGACCAGTTTGCGCGTGCGGCCGTCGCAGCGCATCTCGATGTCGAGCCGGCCCGGGGAGACGATCGTCTCCGCCTCACCGCCGTAGCGCGTCCAGTCGATCTCGACGGTGAATTCGACCCAGCGGTCCTTCGGAAACTCCGCGAAGGGCATCTTGCAGGCGATCGTCGAGCACTTGTACTCCGAGCAGACGGGCTGCATGACCTCGGCTTTGGCGGGGTTGGCGTTGCAGCGGTCGTCCTTGTCCGAGAACCAGCGGCGGTCGGAGTTGGCCTTGACGTAGAACCACCCGCCGGAGAATCCGAAGGCCAGCGGGGGATAGCCTCCCTGTTCGACCTTCCAGCCCGTGGGCTCGCCGGCACGCATGACGGGGCGTCCCCGGCGGTCGGTCGAGGCGACGGCGCGATAGACCTTCTCCTTCCTGATGACCGTCGTGTCGCTCATGGCGACGAACTCCCGCACGGGGAGCTTCATGACGCGGCCGTCGGGTGCCGTGACGAGCGTACGGTCGGGCATCCCGTGCCATTGGGCGAAGATCGTCGAGACCTGGCTGTCGAGTTCCGAAGGGATGTAGACGGCGAAGGTGTAGCGCCACGAGGAGCCCTGCGGACAGATTCCCTTGCCGTGGTGGTAGACGGCCTTCATCTTCTGGGCATCGACGTACTCCTCGGGGGGCAGGGCGGCAAAATCGGCCGCCGTAGCGTAGCAGTAGGAGAGTTCCGAGCGCCCCTTCGTCTCGCCCGGGGCATACCCCTTGAGGGTGTTGTCCTCCACGCCGAGCGTGAAACGGAACGAGGGCTTCCCGGCGTAGGGGCGCGAGAAGTCGCGGCACAGCGTCCCCTCCTTGCGGATCCCGACGGCGACCCACTGGCCGTCGATCACCTGCTCCATGCGGGCCGAATCGGCCTGAACGTTGACCCGTTCGGGGATGGACTCCAACTCCGGGGTTTGGGCTGCCGCCGGTGAAGCGGCCAGCAGCAGCCCTGCAATCCAGTGTGTCTTCATGGTCTGATGGTCAGAGTTCGTATCGGAAATCGTAGGTGCGGGCTCCGACGCGCACGGCCACCTGGAAGCGGTCGGCCGTCGAGCTGCGGTCGGGGACGATGGCGATCGACCCGCTCCGCTCCGGGTCTTCGGGCGTGATGACGGTGACCACCCAGAGCTCTTCGCCGGCCGCCTTCTCCATCTCGACGGCATAGGCCGGGCGCTGCTCCTTCTTGCGGTAGGCCGACGATACCCAACCCTCCTCCTGCTGGATGCGGAGGGGTTTGCAGCCCGTGCTCTTGATGCGGATGTTGTTCGCGTCGTCGAACAGCGTGCGGAGCGTTCCGTCCTTGGCGAAGGTGATCTCGCCGGGGCAGAGGTTGAAGTGCACGCCGACGGTCCCGGCCGCCTCGCCGCGGGCCACGTCGACGATCACCAGCAGGCCGTCCTGTGTGGCGAAGAAGGCCCGGCGGTGGGTGAGCCCCTCGTAGGAGGGGTTCTCGGTCACCAGCACGGTCTGCTCGGGCGACGTCTTCCACAGAAGCCGCTTCGAATCGGTGACCTCGAGGTTGCGGTTGTCGAGCGTCAGGGTGTTGTGCACGCGGGTCTGGCGGAACCAGTTGCGCTGGGCCAGCACGGCGCTGTCGCCGCCGTAGACGTAGCTGCCCGAATCGGGGAAGAAGTTGCGTCCGCGGTGCCAGTAGTCGAAGGTGCCGTTGTCGGGTTGGTTGTGCCAGAAGGCCGGGGGGCCGGCCTTGACGACGGTGACGGTGGCCTGCGGATCCCAGCCGGTGCGCAGGACGTAGAAACCCGACTGCGGGAACTCCTGCGAGGTGTAGTCGGGACGCGATCCGCGGTTGCCCTCCCAGGCGAACCATTCGAGCTGACGGTCGTCGGCGAAGACGCGGCTCCAGCTGCGGAACTGCTTGAGCAGCGAGGCCTTGTCGTGGCTCTTCGTGTCGCCGAACATCGGGTTCGAGTAGTCGGGGAAGAGGAGGTTCCACGTCACGGTGGTCATCCGGTGGACGGTCTCCGTGTAGCTGGCCGGGAACTCCTCCTCGAATCCGTTCTGACGGGCCATGCCCAACGCCTTGAGGAAGATGTCGATGGCGGCGATGTGGTATCCGAAGTCGAGTTCGAACTGCATGCCGTCGGGATAGACCTGCACGCCGATTTCGCGGTTGAGGATCTCGATGCCGCTGCGGCGCCACTCGGCGGCCTCGCGGAATTCGGGGAAGTAGATGCCGGCAAACAGCATGCGCTGCGCCTCGAAGAGCAGGTGGTTGCCCTGTTTGGAGTAGTTGTTCAGGATGTGGTCGGCGTGCTGGCGGTAGGTGCGCAGGAAGAGGTTCAGGAACCGGGGCGTGAAGCGCGGCGACTGGATGGTCAGGGCAAATTCGGTGAGCAGATCCTGCAGCCGTCGTCCGGCCTCCATCGGACGCCACGCAAAGCGGACGTTCTCGCGTTCGGCGGCGATCTCCTCCTCGGAGGCTCCGGCGGCCCGCAGCCGTTCGACGCCGTCGAGCGGATTCTTCTTCACCCAGTCGGTGTACTGGTCGATCCAGGCGTCGATGTAGCGGTTGTCGTGGGTCACGTAGTAGCACTTGGCCAGCGGGATGAACCAGTAGTGGCGGTGGAGCTGCCAGCGGAGTTCGTTGTCCTTGACGGGCCAGTATCGCCAGTTGATGTCGTCGCCGTAGAAGAACGACGGCTGATAGCCCTTGTGGGCGTAGAACTTGTGTTCGAGGGCCTCGTCGGCCTGGCGCTGTTCGAGTTTGCTGACCTTGATCTTCTGGAGGTCGAGTCCGAACAGGGCGACGGGTTTGCGCGTGCGGTAGTACTTGAGCAGCTCCTTGTCGGCAGCCTCGAAGTTGCCCTTCGAGACGGCCTTCTTTACGGCCTTGAGTTCGGGACGGTCGAGGTCCAGCAGGTCGTAGAGCGACTTTTCGTCGCCGAGGGTCGGGACCTCGCCGGCCAGGGCCGTCGTGCCGATTGCCAGCAGGGTGCACAGCGCCATCAGGATTCGTTTCATGTCGGTTTTTCTGTTTTCGGTTATCGTTGTCTCGTGTTGTTTCAGCTTGTATGGCCGTTATTTCAGTTTGTATCGCCGGCCGTCGATCTTCACCTGCAGGCCGTTGCGGCGTTCGGCGAGTTCGATGCGGTGGCCGTCGGCTTCGGTGACGGGCAGCAGCACGGTGACCATGCGCACCGTCTCTCCGGCCTTTTTCCCGCGTGTGAAGACGTAGGCCGGACGGGGGCTGCGTTCGCGGTAGCGGTACGACACCCAACCCTCCTGCGGCTCCATCCGTTCGGCTCCGAATATCTTCATCAGCAGGTTGTTGCCGTCGTCGTAGCGGGTCGCCACGGTGCCCGTAGCCGCATCGGCCGCGGGATTGCCCTCGGCCAGATTCCAGTGGAGCATCACGCTCCCGGCGGCGGGGCCTTCGGCGCGGTCCTCGATGACGAACAGACGTCGGTCGACGAACCACACCGTGCGACGGTGGGTGAGCCCCTCGTAGGAGGGGTTCTCGACCGTGAGAATGTCGGTCGGACCGGCAGTCTCCCAGCGGAGGCATTTCGAGTCGGTCGCGTCGAGGTTGCGGCCGTCGAGCGTCAGGGTGTTGTGCACGCGGGTCTGGCGGAACCAGGCGCGCTGGTCGTTGACCTCCCGGTCGCCGGCGTAGACGTAGCAGCCCGAATCGGGGAAGAAGTTGCGGCCGCGGTGCCAGAGTTCAAAGGTGCCGTTATCGGGCTGGCAGTGCCAGAAGGCCTGCGGGCCGGCCTTGAGGATCATCACCGTGGACTCCGTGTCCCAGCCGTTGCGCAGGACGTAGAATCCCGACGTGCGGAAGGCCCTCGAGAGGTAGTCGGGGCGGGCGCCCTGGCGGCCCCGGGTGGCGCAGTAGCGGATGAAGTCGTTGTCGGGGAAGACCTCGAGCCATTCGGCATAGGAGGCGAGCAGATGGGCCTTGTCCTGTTCGCGGTTGTCGCTGAAGAGCGGGGTGGTGTAGTCGGGGTAGAGGCAGTTGAGGTGGACGTCGATCATCCGCTCGACGGTGGCCAGATACGAAGCAGGGAATTCGCCGCGGTAACCGTTGGCGTCCATCATCCGCAGCGCCTTGAAGAAGATGTTGATCGACTCCAGGTGGTAGTGCGGGTCGAGTTCGTACTGCATGCCGTCGTCGTAGACCTGCTTTTCGATCTCGCGGTTGAGGATTCCGACGCCGGTCGAGCGCCAGTGGACGGCATCGCGGAATTCGGGGAAGAAGGCCCCGGCGAAGAGCAGCCGCTGGGCCTGGAACAACAGGTGGTTGCCCGAGGCGGAGAAGTGGCTGAGGATGTGCTGGGCGTGGCGGTGGTAGTTCCGGAGGAACTGCAGCAGGAACTCGCCGTCGAAGGCCTCGGCGGGCAGGAAGTAGAGGAACTGGTGGATCTGGAACTCCAGCCGGTCGCTCACCTCGAGGGGGCGCCAGGCGAAATAGACGTTGTCGGCGCGGTTCCAGTCGCCGATCGAGCTTTCGTCGTACGGCCCGAGGGGGTTCTTGCGGATCCAGTCGAGATACTCCGCACACCACTCCTTGGCGTAGCGTTCGTCGCCCGAGAGGCGGTAGGCCTTGCCCATGGGGACCCACCATTTCATGCGATGCAGCTGCCAGCGGAGCTCGTTGTCGCGCACGGGCCAGTACTGCCAGTCGATGTCGTCGCCGTAGAAATAGGAGGGTTGGTAGCCCGTGTGGACGAAGAAACGATGTTCGAGGGCTTCGTCGGCCCAGCGCTGCTCGTCGGGCGAGAGGGTCACCGAGTCGAGGTTGACCTCGGGGCATCGGACTCCCGTGCGCGAACGGTAGTAGGCGAGCAGGGCCCGGGCGGCTTCCGGGTCATTGCCTGCGGCATGGAGGCTGTCGACGCGCTCGAGTCCCGGACGCGTGAGGTCCAACAGCGCAAAGACCGTCGTGTCGGCGGTCCGGGCCGCTTCGGCGGCGGCGCGGGCTTCGGCGGTGAGGCTTGTCCCCAGGGCGAACAGTCCCAGCAGCGGAAGGAGCAGTTGACGGTTTTTCATGGGTATGGCAGTTTTCGTGGTTTCGGTTGTCGGGTTTGGGGCCGCGGTCCGGATACCGGAGAGCCGCCCGATGCAAGAACAAAGATACGACAAAGTGCGGAGCTCGTTTATCAGAATCTCGCAATCCTCGGCGGAAATTCTGCAAAGCGCTTTCAGTTTTGTGCAATCGGATGCGGAATTTGTCGAATCTGGCCCTGCGGAGCCCCTCGGAGGGGGCTTTTGGAACAAAAGTGAGATCGGATTCTACAAAATCGAAAGGCTTTTGCACACGATTCGGGATTTTGGCAACAAACGCCGCGCCCGCGAAAGCGGGATTCCGTTAACTTTGTATTCGGAAAGATCAGCCTGCGGTCTGCCGCCTGCTGCCGGAATCTGCGTGCTCCGGGATCCGTGCTTGCCATCGCCTGCTGCCGGCATCCGCGTGTTCCCGGGATCGCCGGGCCCTTGGGCCTCCTCGGTTCCGCGCCGGCTGCCGCGATGCTGATCGACCCGACCAACCGATAACCCGAAACCGCCCATGAACCTCGTGAATCCCGCCCTGTTGACGGCCTCGTTCGCCGCACTGGCCTCCGCGGCCGATGCCACGGCCGCCCCGGCTCCCGAACCCAAACCGGCCCGTGAGGCCGATCGCCGCCCGAATATCATCGTCATCATGACCGACCAGCAGACGGCCGGCGCCCTGTCGTGTGCCGGCAATCCGTGGGTCGAGACCCCGGCGATGGATGCCCTGGCGGCCGACGGCGTGCGCTTCACCCGGGCCTATTGCCCCTATCCGCTGAGCGGCCCCTGCCGCGCCTCGCTCATCACGGGTCGGATGCCCTTCGAGACGGGGGCCACCGACAACGGCGTGCGCCCCTCGGCCGAGGCCCTGCGCGAGGGGATCGGCCATCGCCTCTCGGCCGCGGGCTACGAGTGCCTCTACGCCGGAAAGTGGCACGTTCCGGAGGTCAACCTCCCCGATTCGGGGACAGGCTTCCGCCGCATTGCCCGGATGGGCGACCCGACGTTGGCCGCAGCGTGCGACGAGGCGCTGGCCGGGTATGACGGCCGCCGCCCGCTTCTGCTGGTGGCCTCGCTGCTCAATCCCCACGAGATCTGCGAATACGGCCGCCACGAGACGCTGCAGTATGGCGAACTGGCCCCCTTCGCGACGGAGGAGTGTCCCAATCTGCCGGCCAATTTCCGCCCGTCAACTTATGCGGCCGAGGCGCTGACGCTCGAACGCACGGCCTCGCCGCGTTACCACGATACCTACACCTTCACCGAGGATGACTGGCGCCGCTACCTCTATGCCTACTACCGCTTTGTCGAGCGGGCCGACCGCGAGGTGGGGCGGATCGTCGAGGTGCTGAAGCGCCGCGGACTCTACGACGATGCGGTGATCCTCTTCCTCTCGGATCACGGCGACGGCGTGGCGGCCCACGGCTGGAACCAGAAGTGGAACCTGCAGGAGGAGGTCATCAACGTGCCGCTGATCGTCAAGACGCCGAAGGGGTGCGGACCGCGGGGTGTGGTCAACCGCGAGGCGCTGTCGAACGTCGGGCTGGACCTCTACGCCACGCTTTGCGACTATGCCGGTGTGGAGCTGGATCCCGAACGCTACCGGGGCCGGAGCCTGCGCCCGGTGGCCGAGGGGCGTTCGGCGACGCTCCACGACGGCGTCTTTGTCGAGACGCTGCTCTCGGGGGTCGGCATGCGGGGCTGGAGCCTTGTCGGAGCGCGTTACAAATATGTCCTCTACCAGTGGGGCCGCAACCGCGAGGCGTTGTACGATCTGCAGCAGGATCCGGGCGAGATGGTCAATCTGGCTGTCGATCGGCGCTATGCCGACGAACTGGGCCGCATGCGCAGAGCGCTCTATGAATGGGGAGTCCGGATCGGCGAACAGCGTCTGATCCGCAACCTGCGCCCCTATGCCGGAGAGAGCGGAACGGCGGATTGACCCCGGGCTCCGGCCGCCCGAATTACTCCGATGCCGCCCGACGTTCCCACCGGTTGCCCGAACGGTCCCGCCGATTGCCCGAACTGCTCCGATGCTGCCTGACGTTTTCGCCGGTTGCCCGACGTTCCCGCCGGTTGCCCGAATCCCCCGGCCGCCCGGAAAATCCCGCCGGCCATTCCGAAATCGCTCTTACGAACCGAATCCACGAATCCATCACTGTTGACCGGAATCACCACCTTATGAAAAACCTCGAAACCTTGCGGAGCGGCGCCCGATACGCCGCGCTTCCGCTGACGCTGACGGCCCTGGCGGGTTGCAGCGAGGGGCAGCCCAAGCGCCCCAACATCCTTGTGATGATGACCGACGACCACACGGCCCAGGCCATGAGCTGCTACGGGAGCCTGCTGGTCGAGACCCCGAATCTGGACCGCCTGGCCCGCGAGGGGATGCTCTTCGAGAACTGCTTTGTCTCGAACGCCATTTCGGGTCCCTCGCGGGCCTGCATCCTGACGGGCAAGTACAGCCACGTGAACGGCTTCACGGACAATTCGCGCACCTTCGACGGCGACCAACAGACCTTTCCCAAGCTGCTGCACGAGGCGGGCTACCAGACGGCGATGATCGGCAAGTGGCACCTCAATTCCGATCCGCAGGGCTTCGACTTCTGGAGCATTCTCGTGGGACAGGGCGAGTACTACGCCCCGCAGTTCATCGAGAATGGTGAGAACCGTGTCGAGAAGGGCTACGTGACGGACATCATCACCGACAAGGCCCTGTCGTTCCTCGAACACCGCGACCCCTCGCGGCCCTTTGCCATGCTCTACTACCACAAGGCGCCGCACCGCAACTGGATGCCGGCACAGCGCCACCTGGGGATCAACGACTCGCGGGTCTATCCCGAGCCCTTCAACCTGCTGGACGACTATGCGGGCCGGGGCCGAGCCGCCCGGGAGCAGGCCATGGAGATCGGGCGCGACATGTGGCCCGAGTGGGATCTGAAGCTGATGACGCCCGTGGAGCTGTCGCGCTCCTACGTGCTTGAAAGTACGGGCGATGCCAACCGGGACGACGTTGCGCGGGCCAACAACTGGCGGAGCAGCGTCATGCAGTACCAGGCGGCCTACAACCGCATGACCGACGAGGAGAAGGCGCGCTGGAACGAGGCCTACGCCCCGCGCATCGCCGAGTATGAACGTCTGCGGAAGACGGCCACGCCCGAGGAGATGACGCGCTGGAAGTACCAGCAGTACATGAAGGACTACTGCGCGGTGATCCAGGCCGTCGACGAGAACGTGGGGCGCCTGCTCGACTACCTCGAAAAGATCGGCGAACTCGACAACACGATCATCGTCTACACCTCGGACCAGGGCTTCTTCCTTGGCGAGCACGGCTGGTTCGACAAGCGCTTCATGTACGAGGAGTGCCAGCGCACGCCGCTGCTGGTGCGCTATCCGCCGATGGTCGGGGCCGGGACGCGGAGCCGGGCGCTGGCCATGAACATCGACCTGGCGCCGACGTTCGTCGATCTGGCGGGGCTGGCGGTGCCGGACGACATGCAGGGACGTTCGCTGCGCGGGGTGCTCGCCTCGGGCGGCGAGGCGCCCGAGGGGTGGCGCACGGGGGTCTACTACCACTATTACGAATACCCGTCGTGGCACTCCGTCAAGCGCCACTACGGCATCCGCACGGCCGACTACAAGTTGATCCACTTCTACAACGACGTCGACGAGTGGGAGATGTACGACCTGAAGCGCGATCCGCACGAGATGCGCAGCGTCTACGACGATCCGGCCTACGCCGAGGTGCGCCGCGGGCTCCACGCGCAGCTCGAGGAGCTGCAGCGCGAATGCGGCGATACGGATCCCTGCGAACGCGAATACGAATTTTTTCGGGGCGCTGACCAGCTGAAATAACCGGCCGGGCGACCGATTTCATCCGATAACCAGAGCCGGATCCACCGTGGCTTCACGCGGCCGGATCCGGACCCAAAACTGCAACGATATGGACAGACGAGAATTTCTGAAAACTTCGGGATGGACCCTGTTGGGTCTGGCGGCGGTCAATGCGCTGCCGGGCTGCTCGCATCTGGGCGATGCGGAGTCGCTTCCCGACGACGTGAAGGGAGGGTTCCCTTCGCTCCGCGACCTGAAGGTCTTCTGGGGCGACGTACACAACCACTGCAACGTGACCTACGGCCACGGCGATCTGTCGGATGCCCTGGCGGCGGCCGAACAGCAGCTGGATTTCGTCTCGGTGACGCCCCACGCCATGTGGCCCGACATTCCGGGTGAGAACGACCCGCGGCTGAACTGGGTCATCGGCTACCATACGGCGGCCTTCCGGCGGCTGCGTGCCGGCGGCTACGAGAAGTACCGGCAGATGATCGAGGCGGCCAACCGCCCGGGCAAATTCCTGACGTTCGTCTCCTACGAGTGCCACAGCATGGAGCACGGCGACCACGTGGCGCTGTTCCGCGACTTCGACGTGCCGCTGGTCGAGTGCACGTCGGTGCCCGATCTGAAGGAGCGGCTGCGCGGCTACGCCTGCTACGTGACGCCCCACCACATGGGCTACCAGACGGGATTCCGCGGCTACAACTGGGCGGCCTTCCCGGACAACGATCCGCAGACGCCGTTCGTCGAGATGTTCTCGCGCCACGGCCTGGCCGAGAGCGACACGGGCGACTACGACTACCTGCACGACATGGGGCCGCGCGTCTGGGAGGGCTCGATCCTCTACGGACTGGAGCAGGGCCACAAGTTCGGACTGATGTGCTCGACGGACCAGCATGCCGGTTACCCGGGCAGCTACGGCGACGGCCGCATCGGTGTCTACGCCCCGTCGCTCGACCGCGAGGCGCTGTGGACCGAGATGGGACGGCGCCATGTCTGCGGCGTGACGGGCGACAAGATCAAGATCGACTTCCGCATTAACGGCGGGGTGCCGGGCGACGTCATCCGCGCCTCGCGCCGCGAGATCTACCTCAATGTCGAGGCGCAGAATGCCATCGACTACGTCGATCTGATCAAGAACGGGCAGTGCGTGGCGCGGCTCAACGGCCCGTACCGTGCGGCGGCCCCCTCGGACGAGGTGATCCGCACGAAGGTGAAGGTCAACTTCGGCTGGAACCGCGAGGAGGAGTATGTCCACTGGACGGGCCGGCTGTCGCTTGACGGCGGCACGATCGACGATCTGCAGACCTGCTTCCGCGGGGCGGCCTTCACCTCGCCGCAGCCGGGCGAGACGGAGTTCCACACGCGGGTCAACCGCGTCGTGGAGCGCGACGCGCACAACGTGGTGCTGGACCTCTATTCGACGAAGAACCCCAACGTCATGACGCCGGCCATGCAGGGCGTGGTGCTCGACCTGACGGCACCGCGCACGGCGCGCCTCGTGGCGGAGTTCAACGGCCGGCGCTACGAACACACGATCGGCGAACTGCTCGAAGGGGCGCGTGCCCACTTCCTGCGGGGATGGCTTTCGGAGGCGATCCAGTTCGAACGGGCGCAGCCCGAGGCGGCCTTCTGCGTCGGCCACCGCATGGTCGACAAGGAGCCGCAGCGCGATACGGACTACTATTACGTACGGGTTCGCCAGCGCGACGGACAGTGGGGCTGGTCGTCGCCGATCTGGGTGGAGAGAGCTTAGGGAATGGAACGTTATGCCATAGGAATCGACCTGGGCGGTACTTCGGTGAAGTACGCCGTGGTCGCCGCTTCGGGCGGGATTCTCTTCCACGGGGAGCATGCTTCCCGGGCCACGGAGAGTTCCGAAGCGGTTCTGGATGCCATCGTGCGGGGCATCGAGGCCTGCCGGGCCTTCGCCGCACAGCAGAATTTGACGCTCGAAGGGGTCGGTATCGGTACTCCGGGCGTCGTCTCGGAGGATGGCCGCACGGTGCTGGGCGGTGCCGAGAACATCGCGGGGTGGGAGAACCTTTCCCTGGCGGATCGGATCGAGCGGGCGACGGGGCTGCGCTGCGCGGCCTGCAACGACGCCAATGCCATGGCGTGGGGCGAGACGCTCTACGGTGCGGCGCGCGGTGCGACGGACGTGGTCTTCGTGACGGTGGGGACCGGCATCGGCTGCGGCGTGCTCATCGGCGGGCGGCTCTTCCGCGGCTACCGCAACCGCGGCATGGAGATGGGCCACATCACGGTCAAGTGCGACGGCGAACGGTGTGCCTGCGGCGGGGTGGGGTGCCTCGAGCACTACGCTTCGACGTCGGCGCTGGTGGCGCGCTTCCGCGCACTGAGCGGCGCATTGCAGGCCGACGGCCGCGAGGTGGTGCGCCGCTACGGAGCGGGCGATCCGGCGGCGGTTCAGGCTCTGGAGGAGCACTGGATGTACCTCTCGCACGGCATCGCCTCGATGATCAACCTCTTCGCACCGCAACGGGTCGTCGTCGGAGGCGGCATTTCGGAATCGGGCGAATTCTACTTCGAGCACCTGCGCGAGGGGGTTCGCCGCCAGGTGATGGCCGTCTGCGGCGGGGAGACTGAGATTGTTCCCGCGCAGCTGGGCAACCGGGCCGGAAGCCTCGGCGCCGCGGGGCTGATCCTCGGGGAGGGGGCGCAACGATGAGACGCAGCTACGCCCTGGTGGGGCTGATCATGCTCTTCTGGTTCGTGATTTCGTTCATCACGAACATCATCGGACCGCTGATCCCCGACATCATCGACAACTTCCACCTGCAGCACCTTGCGCTGGCGGGCTTCATCCCGACGTCGTTCTTCGTGGCCTACGGCATCATGTCGATCCCCTCGGGGCTGCTGATCGAACGCTTCAGCCAGAAGACGGTCCTCACGGCAGGCTTTGCGCTGCCGCTTGTCGGGTCGCTGCTCTTTGCCCTCGTGCCGACCTTCCCGGTGCTGCTGGCCTCGTCGTTCACCATCGGACTGGGCATGGCCATGCTGCAGACGACGATCAACCCGCTGACCCGCGTGGCGGGCGGCGAGGAGAACTTCGCCTTCTTTTCGGTCATGGGCCAGCTGGTCTTCGGGGCGGCGTCGTTCGTCAGCCCGCTGGTCTACGCACGGCTGGTCGAGCGCCTCACCTCGGGTGAGACGCTCCACGGATTCGCGGGCTGGCTGCAGTCGCTGACCCCCGCCACGCTGCCGTGGGTCTCGCTCTACTGGCTCTTTGCGGTGATCCTGGTGGCGGTGATCATCGTGGTGCTGGCGGTCCGCTTCCCGCGGCTGGAGCTGCAGGAGAGCGAACGCAGCGGCGGCCTGCACTCCTACCGGGAGCTGCTGAAGAATCCGCGGGTCTACCTCTTCTTTCTCGGTATGCTCTGCTACACGGCCTCGGAACAGGGCGTGGCTAACTGGATCTCGGAGTTCCTGCGGCAGTACCACGGTCTCGATCCGCAGACGGTCGGCGCCCCGACCGTCGGACGCTTCTGGGGCTACATGTCCGTGGGGTGCCTGGTGGGGCTCTTTGCCCTGAAACTTTGGGATGCGCGCGACGTGCTGAAGGTGGCCGGCGTACTGGCCATCGCTTCGCTGCTGGCGGCGCTCTTCGGAAGTGCCGGGGTGGCGCTGGCGGCCTTCCCGGCCGTGGGATTCTCCATCTCGGTGATGTTCTCGATCGTCATGTCGCTGGCGCTGAACTCCGTCGACCGCTACCACGGTTCGTTTGCCGGCATCCTCTGCACGGGTATTGCCGGCGGAGCCCTCGGTCCGCTGATTGTCGGCTGGCTGGGGGATCTGGTGGGGCTGCGCCTGGCGCTGCTGTTCGTCTGCGTGACGATCGCCTATATCGTCGGCATCGCCTTCTGGGCCCGGCCGCTGGTCGACAACAAACGCTGCTCGCTGCGTGAACTTTTCCATAATAAAAAGAACCGATCATGAACCGAATCGTGACGCTGGCCGCCGTGCTGCTGACCGCCGCGGCCGTCCCGACACAACTCCCGGCCGAAACGCGGCATCCGGCCGGTCGACGCCCCGCCTCCGCAGCTCCGTCTGCGGATGGGGAGTGGCTTCCGGCCGAACAGCACCTCGACAAACAGGCGTTGAGGCCCCGCTACCGGCAGTGGATGCAACCCGCCGGCGGAGTCCCCGTGACGCAGAACCCGCCGGCGCTGCTCTGGCCCGCGGGCGGTGACGACGTGACGGGCTACCGGATCGAACTCTCCCCTTCGCCGGAGTTCCCGGCCGCGCAGACCCTCACCAGCGAACAGCCGTGGGCCGTCTGGGCGCTTCACCGCCCGCTCGCGCCGGGCCGCTATTGGTGGCGGGTGACGACCTTCACCCGGAAGGGGGCTCCGCAACGCTCCGCAGCGTGCGAATTTGTCGTTGCGGACTCCGCGCGGCGCTTCGCCACTCCGACGGGCGACGAACTCGTGCAGCGCCTCGCCGCGCAGTCGCATCCGCGCCTCTATGTGACCGTGGACGGCATCGGGGCGCTGCGCCGCCGCTCTGCGACGAATCCCGAGGCGCAGGAGTTCCTCACCCGGGCTCGGCGGCGGATCGACATGGAACCCGTTCCGGTGGCCCCGACGCGGCCGCGCGACACGACGGGCATGAGCCCCTTCCAGAAACGCTCGCTCATCAACTTCATGTACCACAAGTTCGGCGAGGTGGTGACCCAGCCGATCGTCGACTTCTCGCTGGCGTGGCTGCTGACGGGTGACGAGGCGTGGCGTACGGCCGTGGTGCGCCATGCGCGCTACGTGGCCTCGCTGCCGGTCGACAGCGACGCCACGTCGGAGGATTTCAACCGCTCGGCCATCATGTACGGACTGGCCTTCGGCTACGACACGGCCTGCGAACGGATGACCGACGACGAACGGGCCGCCGTGCTGGAGGCGATCCGCGTGCGGGGCGAACGCTTCTACCGGCAGTATGTGCGCGATTTCGAGTGCCACTCGATGGACAACCACGTCTGGCAGCATACGTTCCGCAACTTCCTCTTCACGGCCCTTGCCACGCTGGGCGACCTGCCCGAGGCCGAACGGTGGCTGCGCTACTGCTACGAGGTGTGGTGCGGGCGCTTCCCGATCCTGGGGGGTGACGACGGCGGCTGGCACGACGGAAGCAGCTACATGCAGGCCAATCTGGTGACGTTCATCTACGTGCCGTTCGTCCTTTCGCGGCTCACGGGGAGCGACTTCTTTGCGCTGCCGTGGTACCGCAACCTGCCTTCGTTCCTGGCCTACTCCTTCCCGAAGGACTCCTACGCCACGGGGTTCGGCGACGACTACGAGAAGATGACCTCGCCGACACAACTCTACATGGGTTTTGCCGATGCGCTGGCCCGCGAGACGCACAGCCCGCTGGCGCGCTGGTATGCCGACCGGCTGATCGGTGCGGATCCGGCGAACCTCTACCGCTCGAAGGGCTTCATGCTCTACCGCATCCTGACGGACAAACCGCGTGATTGCGTGGCGCCGGAGCCGCCCGTGCGCAATACGTCGCGCTTCTTCCCCGATGCGGGCTTCTCGCTCATGCATACCGATCCGGCCGATGCCGGGGACGATCTGATGGCGGCCTTCTTCGCGCTTCCGTTCGGCTCGACGGGCCACGCCCACGCCGCCCACAACGGCTTCACGATCAACTACGGCGGGCGTCCGCTCTTCGGCGGTACGGGCTACTACTCGAACTTCAACGACCGCCACACGCTGCTGCACTACCGCACGCGGGGCCATAATACGCTGCTCATCGACAGCCTGGCGCAGGTCATCGGCGAGAACGGCTACGGATGGCTGGCGCGCTTTGCCGACACCGAGGCGCTGACCTACACGCTGGGCGACGCCTCGCACGCCTACGATTCGATCCGCACGCCGTTCTGGATCGACCGCATGGAGAAATCCGGCGTTGCGTATACGCGTGAGAACGGCCTCGGCGATCCCGGCGTGACCCGTTTCCGGCGTCACTTCCTCTTCCTGCGTCCCGACGTGATTGTCCTCTACGACGAACTGGCGGCCCGCCAACCCGTCACGTGGACCTGGCTGCTGCACGGCAATAACCGCCTGACGCGCTGCGGAGCTGCGGCCGTCGAGACGTCGAACGGCCGGGCCACCGGACGGATGGACCTCTTTACCGCGGAACCGATGCAGCTGCGCATCACCGACGAATTCTTCTCGCCGGCCATCAACTGGAAACGCCGCACGGGCCCCGACGGCCGCGTACTGGAGTATGCCCGGCAGTGGCATTCGGAGTTCACCCCCGAGGGGCGGAGCCGCACGCAGCGTTTCCTGGCCATCTTCCGCATCACGCCCGAAGGGGCGCAGCCGCTGGAACTCAAGCGGCGTGCCGACGGAACGATCCGCGTCGGGGAGTGGACCGTCCGGGCCGAACTGGACGGCAGCCGGCCGCCCCGCCTCGAGGTGACCGACCGCCGCGGAAACGGCGTGCGCTACAACACCTCGTCGTCGACCGTTGCCGGCAGCACGCTGATTCTCCGCCCGGGGGCTCCGGCCCGCGAACTGGTCGATACGGTGCCGGCTTCGGTACGCTGACCGCCCGCGTGCGTGGAGATGGGGGTATCCCCGCACGGCTCTCCGGCACGATCCGATGAACGGCCGGCCTTCCGTCCCGTCCCGATTCCCGAAAGACCGATCGGCTCCGCTGCTGAGCCGGTCGGCCTTTTTGTTGCCCGGCCGATACGGCCGGACAACAGCTCCGGGACCGGAAAGCCGGCGCCTGCGCGCCGAAAATAGCCATCCGGGCGACGGCATTTGCGAAAAAAATCGTATCTTTATCTCCTGCAAATTCGGTTACGCTACTACGCCCATGGTTGGATTTCGACATACGTTCTTCACGCTGCTCCTGCTTCTGGCGACCTCACCGCTCTTCGGAGCCATCGAATTCCGAACCCTCTCGGTCAACGACGGCCTCTCGCAGTCGACCGTACTGGCCATCGCACAGGATCCGCTGGGCCGCATCTGGATGGGAACGCAGGACGGTCTGAACTGTTACGACGGCTACTCCTTCCGCGTCTACCGTCCTGTCGAGGGGGATCCACAGAGCCTCGACGACAATGCGATCAGCGCCCTGCTCAGCGAAGGCCGCTATCTCTGGATCGGCACCTCTTCGGGACTTTCGTGTTACGACGCCTCGACGCAGCGTTTCGAGAATTTCCGCCTCGACGGCTACCGCATGCAGGTCTCGGACATTGCCCGGCAGGGGGACGGCAATCTGCTGCTGGCCACCGATCTGGGAATCGTGCTGTTCGACCGCCGGAGCCGCCGGCTTGAGATCCGCACCTACCTGAAGGGGATCAGCGTCCATACGATCTGCCCCTCGCCCGACGGCTTTCTGGTCGGCACCTCCGACGGCGTCTACACCTACTCGTCGACCTACGGCAATGCCATCCGCGTCCTTCCGCAGATGGCCCGCTTCGACGTGGCCAGCATCGTGGCCGCCGACGGCGGCTACTGGGTCGCCACCCACGGCAACGGCCTCTACCGGCTGGATACCCATCTGCAGGTGGTCGAACGCTATTCGGCGGCACGGAATCCGGGACTCGTTTCGGACTATATCCGCGTGCTGCGCCGCGACTCCGAGGGACGTCTCTGGATCGGCACCTTCGACGGACTTTCGATTCTCGATCCCCGCACGGGGCGCTTCGACAAGTATGTCTACACCTCCCGCCCCGGATCGTTGAGCCACAACTCCATCCGGGCGATCTTCATCGACAGCCAGCGCGGCGTGTGGCTCGGCACCTACTACGGCGGTGTGAGCTACTACCATCCGCTGGCCCGGCGCTTCGGGGTGCTGAGCCACGATCCGGCGCGCAATTCGCTGGGTGACAATACGGTGAGCTGCATCGTCGAGGATCCTTCGGCCGAGAGCCTCTGGATCGGCACCAACGACGACGGCGTGAACCGTTACGACCGCCGTACGGGCCGCTTCGAAGAGTTCAACGTGGCCTCGGGATCGCTGCTCTCGAACAACGTCAAGTGCATCCTGCCCGACGGCCCCGACCGCCTCTGGATCGGGACCCATGCCGGCGGACTCACCCGCATGGAGACATCGACCCGGCGCACGCGCCACTATCCGGTCAACGCCTCGATCCCGATCAACAACAGCTGTTACGCCCTGCTCAAGGACGATGACGGGATGCTGTGGGTCGGGACGCTCAACGGCCTGCTGCTGTTCGATCCGGCAACGGGACGCTTCCGGCCCCATCCCTGTGCGGATCTCGAACCCCGGCTGGGGACGCTGCCCGTCACGACGCTCTTCCGCGATTCGCAGCAGCGCGTATGGATCGGCACCCAGGCGGGGCTCTATCGCTGGGATCCGGATCAGCGGCGGGTCATCGCCTGCGATCTGACCACCGCGGAGACGGAATTCGCTCCGCCCCGACTGCAGGAGGTCGTAATCATGAGCGTTACGGAGGATTCGCACCACGATATCTGGATCGGTACCCGGCAGGGGCTCTACCGCTTCCGGTCGAAGATGCCCGGGTTCAGACGCTATGCGGTGGCCGACGGACTCCCCAACGACGTCGTTTACGGCATTCTGGAGGACGAACTTTCGCGTCTGTGGATCTCGACCAACGCCGGACTGGCCTGTTTCGACATTCAGAAGGAGACGTTCCGCAACTACACGCTACGCGACGGTCTGGCCAACAACCAGTTCAACCCCTATGCCTATTGCCGCAGCCGTGACGGAGCCTTCTGGTTCGGGGGACTGGGCGGCATCACCTGGTTCCGGCCTCACGAACTGGTCGACAACCCCTTTGCCCCCGTGGCCCGGATCACGGATGTCGTGGTGACCGATGCCGAGGGAGACCGCCGCGTGCGGATCGAACGCGATTCGGTGGGTCAGGTCGTGCGGGCGGCCTTTCCGTCGATCCGCAACATCTTCACCATCCAGTTCGTGGCGGTCAATCCGCTGGCCGGCGGGCGCAATACCTTCGCCTACAAACTCGAGGGATTCAATACGCGGTGGTACGAGACCTCGCATCTGGAGGCCAACTACTCGAACCTCAAGCCCGGGCACTACCTCTTCCGGGTGCGCGCGGCCAATAACGACGGCCGCTGGAGCGACGAGGTGGCAACGGTTGCCATCCGCGTGCTGCCGATGTGGTGGCAGACGCTGGCAGCCCGGCTGCTGTGGGTGCTGCTGGCGCTGGGCGCCGTCGGCGGGGTGATTGCCGCCATTGCCGGGCGTATGCGGATGAAGGTGCAGCTGCAGATGGAGCGCCTCGAAAAGGAGTCCATCGAGGAGCTGAGCCAGGAGAAGATCCGCTTCTACATCAACCTTTCGCACGAACTGCGCACGCCGCTGACGCTGATCCTCTCGCCGCTGCAGGAGATCCGCGACCACGGCACGTCGGACAAATACGTCGCTTCGCGTCTGGACTATATCCGCCGCAACAGCCTGAAACTCCTGCACATCGTCAACCAGATGCTGGATTACCGCAAGGCCGAGCTCGGCGTCTTCCGCATGCGGGTGGCGCTTCAGGACGTGGATGCCATCGTGGCGGAGGTCTTCTCGCTGTTCGAGGAGGCGGCCCAGAACCGGGACATGGATTACATCCTCAGTTCGGACCTTAAGGGCGAGGCGCTGCCCGTCGACCGGATGTTCCTCGAGATGATGCTGACGAACCTGCTCTCGAACGCCTTCAAGTTCACGCCCAACGGCGGGATCATCCGTGTGACGCTGCAACGCGGCGAGGGGTGTTTCCGCATCCAGGTGCGCGACAACGGTATCGGCATCACGCGCGAGCAGCAGGCACACGTCTTCGAGCGTTTCTATCAGGGCGACGAATCCTCGTCGGGTTCGGGGATCGGCCTTTCGATCGTCCAACGGATCGTTGAACTCCACCAGGGGAGCGTCACGCTGAACAGCGAACCCGGCCGTTTCACGGAGTTCACCATTACGCTGTCGGACGATCTGGAGAGTTATCCGGTCGAGAAGCGGGCCCGGGAGAACGACATCCGGGGTTCGATCATCCGCGATGCCGGGAAGTCGCTGCCCGAGGCGTGGCTGGGTGACGGCGGGAGCCCGCTTCCGGCGGAGGAGACCGATGCTCAGACGCGCGGGACGATTCTCGTTGCCGAAGCGGATACCGAGGTGGCGCGCTACGTGGCGGATTATTTCCGCAAGCACTATCGGGTCGTTACGGTGTCGGACGGGAACGAGGCGCTGGAGCAGCTGAAGAGTCTTGAACCCGATCTGATCATTGCCGACCGGATGCTGCCGGGGATCGACGGACTGAAACTTTGTCAGACGGTGAAGCAGAACATCCGCACGTGCCATATTCCGGTGGTGATGCTGGCCCCCGAAGGGGGACTCGAGAAGCAGATCACGGGTATCGAGGCCGGAGCGGACGGTTACCTGCCGATGCCGCTGTCGATCACGCTGTTGGCGGCCAAGGTCCAGAACCTGCTGAAGGCCCGTTACCGGATGCGGCACCACTATTCGGACGATGCGGAGATCGATCCCGACAAGATTACCTCCAATTCGATGGACGGGGAGTTTCTCAAGAAGGCGATCCGCATCGTCGAGGAGAATCTGGACAACGAGGAGTTTTCGTCGAACGATTTCAGCAAGGCCCTGTGTATGAGTCGTTCGAACCTTCACCTGAAGATGAAGTCCATTACGGGCGAGTCGGCCACGAAATTCATTCGCAAGATTCGGTTCAACCGGGCCTGCCAGCTGCTGCTGGAGCGTAAATATTCGATTGCGGAGATCAGTTCGATGGTGGGCTTCAATTCGCCGTCGTATTTTGCCACGAGTTTCAAGAAGCATGTCGGGTGTCTGCCGACGGAGTATGTTCGGGCCCGCACGCGCGGCGATCGGGACAAGGAGAGCCGCGACGGACGTGATGGACGCGACGGGCGTGACGGACGTGAAACCGGCCGCTCCGGGCAGGAGAACCGCGAAAACCGGGAGAAATAACTTTTCGGTCCGCGGCTTGCCCGGGGTCGGCGGAGTAATTCCAGTCGGATGGGATCTGCGTTAAAAAAGCCCCCGGCGACAGTCTGTCGCCGGGGGCTTTTCGTTTTCGGGCCGGAGCCTTTCGGGGCGGCCTATTTGAAGAAGATCGAGGAGATCTCCTTGTAGTTGTGGACGCGCTCGATGACGTCGGCGAAGATGTCGGCCACCGACAGCACCGTAAACTTGTGCAGATCCTTGTCGGGGTTGAGCGGAATGGTATCCGTGACGATCACCTCCTCCAGGGCGCTGTCGTTGATGCGCTCGTAGGTGGGACCCGACAGCACGGGGTGGGTGATGGCTGCGCGCACGCTCTTCGCACCGCGCGACATGAGCATG
>NZ_CALUHA010000022.1:0-41481 GCF_944320325.1 Alistipes megaguti | reverse complement strand
GAATACGTTGCTGATGCTGCTGGGGCGTCTGGAGATTTTCGGTCTGATTCAGATCTTTTTGATTAAATGGTGGAGATAATCCGAAGCCTATGTTTCGCAGGAATTTCATATATGTGCTGGGTGCGCTCTTTCTGACGGCGGGCGGTCTGTTGGCCCAACAACCCCCGGTGGAGGCCCGCATTGCCGGTCTGGAGAACAACGAGGAGTATATGTCGCTGCTGGGCGAGGATGCCCGGTTGCAGCAGCGCGAGGATTCGATCGTGAATGCCGTGGCGCAACTGAGGCGTCAGCTGCGCGAGGATCCGGCACGCCGCCAGGAGTATTCGCAGCAGATCCTGCAGCTCGAAAGCCGGATCTTCGAGATCCGCAATGCGAAGGGCCGGCTGATCGACCGCATCAATACGATCGAACAGGAGTGGGTGCTGGCCAATCTGAACGGCGGCGTGCCGTCGGCGAACACCGCCGCGGAGAATCCGGCCGTGACGGTGCCCGATTCGCTGAAGGTGCGCAATCTGGTTGACAACCTCTACTTCCGCGAACATCTGGCCGAGGCCGATTACACGGCGCTGCGCCGCTCCCAGCAGCTTGAACCCCGCGCCCGGGAGTATGTCGACCGTTTCATGGCCAACTACGCCACGCTCCGTGATTTGGCCGAAACCTACGCCGCGGTGCAGACCGAACAGGAGGCCATGGAGATCTACGGACGGCTGAGGACCCTGCAGGGGGTGAACCGCGTCTTGTCGGATTCGCTCTCCGAGGTGTGGAACTACATCTTCGACAACAAGAACTACGCCTACGGTTATCTGCTCGATGAACTGGGCCAGGAGGAGATCCTCTCGCGCGAGGAGAAGGCTCTTTCGCGGGCGGTCCGCCGGCTCTCGGAGCTGAGCGATTCGACCGAATCGACGGCCGTGACGGACTATCTGCTGCGCAAACGGGTGTTGACCGACTACGAGACGGCGGTGGCCGGTGTCCTGTCGCTCGATGCGGCCCGGGATTCGCTGCGGGGGGTGGCCTCCGTGCTGGCGCAGGCGGACGAACGGCTGCCGCGCATCGCCGTGGCCGAACGCTACTTCCTGGACTACGACAGCGTGGCCTTCTCGTCGACGCCCAAATACACGTACAAGAACCCGATCCCCGAGTGCAAGGTCTACGCCAACGGCACGATCTACCGCATCCTGCTCGGAACGTTCAATACGAAGCGCGCCGCCGCGACCTTCCGCGGGGCCTATCCGCTGTTCTATCTGATCAACGACGACGGCAAGTGGTGCTACTATACGGGCGGTTTCGCCACGCTGGAGGAGGCGCAGGCGGCCCAGAAGGTGTTGAAGGAGCACGGTTTCGTGCGTCCGGAGATCGTGGTCTGGACCGACGGCGCGGAGCGGAACCTCTCGCGCGACCCCGAGGCGCAGAACCTCGCCTACCGGGTCGAGATCACCGGAACGGAGGCCCTCTCGGATGCCGTCAAGCAGGCCATCGCCGAGACGGCCGCCGGGCACGAACTCTCGCGCGTGGGTCAGCAGCTGTTCGTCGTCGGCGGGTTCAACGACCGCGCCGTGGCCGACCGTCTGGCCGATGCCGTCCGTCAGTTGGACCCCGCACTCGAAATTAAAGTGGTCGAGATGCCCAATCCGTGAGAATTTTTTGCTATCTTTAACTCCATAAAATCCCTCGAAGCGCTTTATGGAACTCTTCTACATCATTCTGCTTGTCTTCTTTGGCCTGCTATTCCTGCTGGCCGAACTGGTGCTGCTGCCCGGAGTCTCGATCGGCGCCATCCTGTCGCTGGTCTGCTACGGAAGCTCGATCTATCTGGCATTCAGGGATTACGGTACGACGGGCGGCGTGGTGGTCATCGCGGTTGTTCTGCTGTTGTCGCTTCTGGTGGTCGTCGTATCGCTGCGCGCCCGGACGTGGCAGCGCTTCTCGCTGCGGCAGGAGATCCGCTCGTCGAGCATGCCCGTGCTGCCGGCCGACGAACTGCAGGTCGGTGACCGCGGGCGCACCCTCTCGCGCCTCTCGCCGATGGGCAAGGTCGAGATCGGCGGCCGCACCTACGAGGCCAAATCCACCGGAGCCTACGTCGATCCGCAGCGCAAGGTCGAGGTCGTGGGCTTCGAGAATTTCAGCGTCATTGTCAAACCCCTCCCATAAAACACGTAACGTATGAATCTTCAGCTTGGACTGATCGCCTTGATCGTCGTCGTGAGCCTCTTTGCCATCTGGCTCATCTTCTATTTTATTCCCGTGGGACTGTGGTTCTCGGCACTGGTGTCGGGTGTGCGGATCAGTCTGCTGCAACTGGTGCTGATGCGCTGGCGCAAGGTGCCCCCTTCGATCATCGTCTCGTCGATGATCGAGAGCACGAAGGCCGGTCTGGCGCTCAACCCCAACGAGCTGGAGGCCCACTATCTGGCCGGCGGCAATGTCACGAACGTCGTCCATGCACTGGTCTCGGCCCAGAAGGCCAACATCCTGCTCGACTTCAAGATGGCCACGGCCATCGATCTGGCGGGACGCGACGTCTTCGAGGCGGTGCAGATGTCGGTCAATCCGAAGGTGATCAACACACCGCCGGTGGCCGCCGTGGCCAAGGACGGCATTCAGCTCATCGCCAAGGCCCGCGTCACGGTGCGTGCGAACATCAAACAGCTGGTCGGCGGTGCCGGTGAGGAGACCGTGCTGGCGCGTGTGGGCGAAGGCATTGTCTCGTCGATCGGTTCGGCCGCCACGCACAAGATTGTCCTCGAAAATCCCGATTCGATCTCGCGCGTGGTGCTCGAGAAGGGGCTCGATGCCGGTACGGCCTTCGAAATCCTCTCGATCGACATCGCCGACATCGACGTGGGCAAGAACATCGGCGCCCAGTTGCAGATGGACCAGGCCCAGGCCGACAAGAACATCGCCCAGGCCAAGGCCGAGGAGCGGCGTGCCATGGCCGTGGCTCTGGAGCAGGAGAACCGTGCCAAGGCCCAGGAGGCCCGTGCGAAGGTGATTCTGGCCGAAGCCGAGGTGCCGCTGGCCATGGCCGAGGCGTTCCGCAACGGAAACCTCGGAATCATGGACTATTACCGCATGAAGAACATGATGGCCGATACGCAGATGCGTGAGACCATCGCCCGGCCGGAGAAGAAATAGACGGCTTTGTTGACGGAATGGTATCGGGGCGCTGCGGCGCCCCTTTTTTGAATTCGGGACCCGAACAGCAAACACAATGATGAAGCGAATTCTTTTTCTGGCGGCAGCCCTTCTGATCGGGGTGGCCGCCGAGGCTGCGCGGATTGATACCGTGGCGGTCTTCAGCACCAAAATGCAACGTGAAATTCCGACCGTGGTGGTCCTTCCCGATGCGGCCGGCGAGGGACATCGCCTCCCGACGCTCTATCTGCTGCACGGTTACGGCGGATCGCACCTCTCGTGGCTCGGAATCACCGACCTGCCGCGTCTGGCCGACGGTTTCGGTATGATTCTGGTCTGCCCCGACGGCGAAAACAGCTGGTACTGGGACAGTCCGCTCGATCCCCGCTCGCAGTTCGAGACCTTCGTCGCGCAGGAGCTGGTCGACTGGATTGATGCCCGCTATCCGACCTTGCCCGTGCGTGAAAAACGGGCCATCACGGGATTGAGCATGGGTGGCCACGGCGCATGGTGGATTGCACTGCACCATCGGGACCGGTTTGGTGCGGCGGGTTCCACCTCGGGAGGTGTGGATATCCGTCCCTTCCCCGATTCGTGGGAGATGAAGCGGCAACTGGGCGAAGAGAAGGAGTTCCCCGAACGCTGGCGCGACCACACGGTGATCGAACAGGTCGACAGCCTGAAAAACGGCGATCTGGCCCTGATCTTCGATTGCGGGTACGAGGATTTCTTCTATGAGGTGAATCTGAATCTGCACAAGAAGCTCCTCGATCTGGGCATCGGTCACGACTTTCAGGTGCGGCCCGGGGCGCACAATGCGGCCTATTGGGCCATTTCGCTCCCCTCGCAGATGCTCTTCTTCTACCGTTATTTCGATCCCCGGGCGCTGAAAAAGTGATCCCCGGAACGGATCCCGGGGAGCACTGAAATCCGGACGGCCCCGCTTTCGGCCGTCAAGGTGCGCTGCATACGGGCTACGGAACGGGAACGGCCTCCCGTTCGGTGAGCGGTTCGGACGTCTCCTCCGGTGCCGCATCGAGGTGATCCTGCCACTTGATGGAGGCGTGGGTGCCGTCGCAGTAGGGCTTGTTGGCCGACTGGCCGCAGCGGCACAGCACCATGCGGTTGCGGATCTCGTAGGTTTGCCCCGTCTGGCGGCGCAGTGGAATGCCTCCCCGCACCCACAGCCCGCCGCTGGAGCCGATGGCCGGATCCTCGATCAGCCCCAGACTCGGTTCGAAACGAAACTCGTAGGGACGTCCCGAATCGCGATCCCAGGCCATCAATCGTCCGCCGGGACACATCGAGGCGGCCCGGATAGCCAAGCGGCGCGAGGTCGGATCGCCGGACCGTTCGGTCAGCGTCCAGGCATCTCCCGAGGCGTGGCAGAAGCGCGCGAAGACACAGTATTGCGCATTGTCGCTCATGGCGAGGGTCTCGCCGCGGATCTCCTCCGAATGGGCCAGCAGCGGTTCGTCACGGGCCGTGAGTGTCGGGTCCCAGCGGGCTGACGTATGGCTTCCGTCGCAATAGGGCTTGTGCTTCGAGGCTCCGCAGCGGCACAGGACCGTGGGTTCCGAAGCGGTCGGAAAATGACGCCCCGGCAGAAAGTACCAGCTTTCGTATTCGGCATTGAGCATGATGAACTGCGTGGCCAGCGGCGGACGGCCGTAGACCAGATAGGGGCCCTTCTCGCTCACGGTGATCGAGTAACGGTCGTCGGCCTGACGGCTTCCGGTTTCAATTTTCGGTGTCGACATATACTATATGCTTTTGGAATTCGTTAGTCTTTCGGCGGCAATAATTGTTCCGGATGCAAAAATCGCCGCTGTCGTGTGGGATTTGTCCCGCTTTTTGGTATCTTTGCAACGGTTTTTGGAATTGAAATTCAGTAAATACACGATGAATATGAAAAGATTCGCCGGGTGGTGTTGTGTGCTGGCCGCCGCCCTCTTCATCTCGTGCGGCAAGGACGATGTGACCGGGTCGCTTGCGTTCGACGAACCCGCCATCTTCTTCTCCGAGGGGGATACCGAGCCCGTGACGGTCCACTTTACAGCCTCGAACCTCGATACCTTCTCCATCTCGAGCAAACCGACCGGGTGGGACAATGTCGTCGTCAACAGCGCGGCCATGACCGTTACGGTTACTCCGCCGTCGACCTTCGACGAGGAGGATGTCAAAACCGGTACGGTGACGCTGAGCGGGTCGGGCCGCGACGGTGCCGCCGGCAGCGCTTCGATCTTCGTCGGGGTGGTTGCCCGGCAGGATCTCTCGGCGCAGCGGGCCAACAGCTACATCGTCTCCCAGAAGGAGACGAACTACCTGCTTGACGTCATGCACCGTCCCGACGACGCTTCGCTGGCAACGGTCTCGGTGGGCGTGGTGTGGCAGAGCGCTTCGAGTCTGATCCAGTATGTGACGCTCGACAACGGCAAGGCCTCGTTCTACGTCGGTGCCGACAGCAACGACGAAACGACGATCAAGTCGGGCAATGCCGTGATCGGTGCCTATGATGCCTCCGGAGCACTGCTCTGGAGCTGGCACATCTGGGTGACCGCGTACGATCCCTCGGCGGCAGCCGGCCAGCGGCTTTTCAACGGTTACACGATGATGGACCGCAACCTCGGAGCGCTGGCTTCGGGCAATGAATCGACGGACGATATCCGCTCTTCGTACGGACTCTATTACCAGTGGGGCCGCAAGGATCCCTTTATCGGTCCGTCGACCTACAACTTTGCCAACGGTACGGCCGCCACGATCTACAACGGCAGCAATGTAAGCCTTTCGGCGACTCCGGTGGAGACGAGTTCCTCGAACGGAACGGTGGATTACGCACGGCTTAATCCGCAGCTCTTCCTGAAGGGGGTCGAGGCGTCGGAGTACGACTGGCTGTGGAGCCACGACGCCGCGCTGTGGACGGCTCCCGGCACGGCTAAGAGCCTCTATGATCCCTGTCCGGCCGGCTGGCGTGTAGCTCCGGCGGCTGCCTTTGCGGGGCTGACGCCCGAGGCCGCCTCGCTGGAGTGGGCCAATACGAAATACAGCGTGACGCTGGCCAAAGACGGCGTTTCGTCGCTCTTCATGGGGGCCGGACAGCGCACCTATCGCGACGGCAAGTTCCAGAACTTCTATTTCACGGATGCCGATCCGAAGAGTACGCGTGCCGACGAGGCCCAGCCCTGGATCGGCCTCTACTGGACGGCCGATGCGTCGACGGCGGAGAATCTCTCCGCAGCCGTCTATTTCCACTACGGCAGTGCGGAGGCCGTTGAGGCCCCCTACGCCCTGCGGCGTGCCGGTGGACTCCCGGTCCGCTGCGTGAAGGAGTAGTTTCGGCCGCAGAGGGGCTCGCAGGTGCGGATACCCCGGCAGCCAGACCCTCAATAGAGCCGGTTCCCGTTGAGGGGACCGGCCTCTTTTTTCCCGACGCAGAGGCGGAGGAGCGGTTGTGCAATCTGTCAGGGGGATTCCGGCGTCGACCCGGAATTTCGGTACGACACTTGCAAGGATTCTCGAAAATCTTTGCACATGGAAATCAAAACAGGTAAAGGGTCCATTCCGCTCGTCGTGCTGCTGGCCATCTGGTCTGTATCGGCCATCGCTTCGCTGCCCGGACTGGCCATCTCGCCCATTTTGGGCGATCTGAACAAGGTATTTCCGAAAGTGACCGATCTGGAGATCCAGATGCTGACGTCGCTGCCGTCGCTGCTGATCATCCCCTTCGTGTTGCTGTCGGGCAAACTCTCCGAAGGTCGCGACAAACAGCGGATTCTCGCCGTCGGACTGTCGATCTTCTTTCTGAGCGGCGTGGCCTGCCTCTTCCTGCGCAGTATCGTCAGCCTGATTGTCGCCAGCTGCATCCTCGGCATCGGCGCCGGGATGGTCATCCCCCTTTCCACGGGGCTTGTCGTCGAGTACTTCACGGGCGACCGGCGTGTGCGGCAGCTGGGTTACAGCTCGGCGATCAACAACCTGACGCTCGTCGTAGCCACCGTGGTGACGGGTTATCTGGCCAATGTCGACTGGCACCTCCCCTTTCTGGTCTATACGCTGCCGGGGCTCTCGCTGGTCCTGTCGTTCTTTCTGCGGCGCCGTCCTCCCGAGCCCGAACCCGCCCGGAGCATCCAGCTGCGCAACAAACGCATCGATTGGCGGAAACTTGTCGGCCTGATGCTCTTCTACTTCTTCATCACCTATGCCGTGCTGGCCATCGTCTACTACGCATCGTTCCTGATCGACGATTACCGCATCCGCAACTCTTTCTCCGGGGTGCTGATCGCATTGTTCTTTCTGGCCATCATGCTGCCGGGACTCTTTGTCGACCGCATCATCCGGCGGCTCCGATCGTGGGTCAATTTCGTCGCGCTGCTCTCGGTGGCTGCCGGACTGCTGTGTCTGGGGCTCTTCCGCAGCGAAGCGATGCTCGTCGTCGGGGCGCTGCTGGCCGGTTACGGCTACGGCATCATGCAGCCCGTCATCTATGACAAGGCCGCTACGATCGCTCCGCCGCGATCGGCTACGCTGGCCCTCTCGTGCGTCATGGCGATGAACTACCTGGCGGTGATGATCTGCCCCTTCGTCGTGGATCTCTTCCGCGATCTCTTCCACACGCACGGCGAACGGTTCCCCTTCCTGTTCAATGCCGTGCTGGTGGCGGTCATGGCCGCCGTGACGTGGATGCGCCGTGCGGACTTCACCCTCGGATTGGGCGAGGAGTACTACCGCGACTGATGCTCCCGGGGGTGGCGACCCGAAAAAGAGAGATCCGGGATGCCAATTCTTCTGCCTCTGTTCTCTCTGCTCTCTCTGCTCTTTCTGTTCTCTTTCTCTCAGCTCTTCCTGCCCCCCCCCTCTTGATCAGTCGCGGTCGAGGAAGAAGATCGGAATGTTGGCCAGGAAGACATCCTTGCCCGAGAGCTGCGGGCGTTTGGCGATCAATTCGCTCAGCAGGATGTCGCCGATGACGTAGTTGCTCTCTTCGCTGATGAACTGCTCGTGGATTTTCGTGAAGTGAAGGATCTGCCGGACGTCGGTTTCGCGGTAGCGGGCGTAGATCTTCAGCTGGATGTCGGTCGTGTATTCGGGCTTCTCGATGTAGTTCATCTTCTTGTACTCGTAGCGGTAGTTGTGCTGCCGGGCCATGATGTCACTCAGGATCGACGAGGCTGTCGGAAGGCTTCCGGCCCCCTTGCCGAACATGAACTGGCGGTCGTAGCACTCGCCGCGGATCACCACGCCGTTGTACTCGTCGTCGACGCTGTAGATGTACTTTGACGGGGTGACGAACTCTGGCATGACGAACATCGTGAAGTGCTCGTCGCTCACCTTGACGACCTGTGCCACCAGTTTGATCTTGACGTTCTTTTCGCGGGCGTAGCGGATATCCGAGTCGTGGATCGTCGAGATGCCGTAGGTGAAGATCCGCTCCGGGGCGACGTACGTTCCCAGGGCGTGGACCGTGATGATGACCAGTTTGAAGAGCGAGTCGTAGCCCTCGATGTCGAACGACGGGTCACTCTCGGCAAACCCCAGCGCCTGGGCCTGAGCCAGCGCATGGGCGTAGGAGTCGCGGTGGTCGAAGACCCGCGAGAGGATGTAGTTCGACGAACCGTTCAGAATGCCCTTCACCTCGAGCAGCAGGTCGTTGTCGTAATACTCCTCGAGGTTGCGGATCACGGGGATCGAACCGCACGACGAGGCATCGTAGAGCAGCGCCACGTCGCGCGTCTTCTGAATCTCGATCAGTTCCGGAAGGTGGTGGGCCAGCATCGTCTTGCTGCCCGAAACGACCGGAATGCCGCGCAGCATGGCCCGTTTGACAATCCGGTAGGCCGCCTCGGCATCGTTGATCACCTCGACGACCAGATTCACGTTCTGGTTGTCCAGAATGTCGTCCACCGACGAGGTGAAGAGCTCCGGATCGACTTCGATCTTGCGGGGTTTCTGCGGGTCGCGCACGCAGATCTTCACGATCTCGGCGTGGGCGTTCTTCGATTTGCGCACCACTTCGTAGATGCCCTGTCCGACGACGCCGAATCCGAACAGTCCGATTTTGATTTTCGTCATAGCCGTATTTGTTTTTTGTTTGTTGATCAGAGAGGTTGTATCACGGCTCCGCCTCGAAGGGGCGCAGCAGCGCGTTGAGTTGTTCGTATTCGACCAGAAAGCCGTCGTGACCGAACGGCGAGTCGATCTCTCCGTAACGGCTTCCGGGGATCCGGCGTTGCAGGCGCCGCATCTCGGCCGGGGTGAAGATGATGTCGGTCGTGATCCCGACGATGAGCGTCCGGGCCCGGATCCGCCCGAGGGCCGCCTCTACCCCGCCCCGTGCGTATCCGACGTCGTGCGTGTCGAAGGCATCGAGGATCACGTGGTACGAATAGGCGTTGTAGCGCCGGCAGAGCTTCTCGCCCTGGTATTGCTGATAGGTACAGGCGCGGTGGTTTTCGGGCGACTCCTCGCGGTCCTGCTGCGTGAGGTTGTAGCCTTCGGGGCCGCGGTAGCTCAGCAGCCCCAGGGCCCGGGCCGTGGCCAGCCCCTTCATGCCGGCATCGGGGCGCTCCTGGCCGTAGGTTGCGTCGGCCTCGAGGGCCATGCGCTGCGTCTCGTTGATGGCGATGTTCCAGGGCGAGGCCTTGGCATCGGTGGCGATCAGCACCAGCCGCTCGATACGTTCCGGCTCCCCGACGGCCCACTCCACGGCCTGGAATCCCCCGACCGAACTCCCCACCAGCAGTGCAATCCGTCCGATGCCGAGTGCGTCGGCCAGCAGGCGGTGGGCCCGCACCATGTCGCGGATCGTGACGTGCGGAAAGCTGCCGTACCAGGGACGGCCCGTCGCCGGATTCACGTGCAGCGGCCCGGTTGTGCCGTAGTGCGAGCCGAGGATGTTGGCACAGACCACAAAGTAACGGTCCGGGTCGAGAAAACGCCCCTGCTCCACCGTGTGAGGCCACCAGTCGGCCACCTCCGAATTGGCCGTCAGCGCATGGCAGACCCATGCGACGTTGTCGCGTGCGGCATTCAGCCGGCCGTAGGTGTGGTAGGCGATGCGCAGTTCGGGCAGCACAGCGCCCGATTCGAGTCGGAAGGGCCCGGGGGCCCGATAGATCGTCGGTTCCATCGTGAGGCGTTTCGGCGTGCGGTTATTCGGCGTGGGTGAAGGCCTGCTCGAAGTCCTCGATCAGATCCTCGACATTTTCGAGTCCGACCGAGATGCGCAGCATCGTCGGCGTGACGCCGGCGGCCGCCAGATCGGCCTCGCTCAACTGCTTGTGGGTCGTTGAGGCGGGATGGGTCACTACGGTGATCGAGTCGCCGATCATCGTCATGTTGGCTGCCAGGCGGAGCGACTCGACGAAGCGCACGGTGCTCTCCAGCGTTTCCTGCAGCTCGATGGTGAAGATCGCCGACGACCCGAAACGGTAGTATTTGCGGGCGTTGTCGTGGCTCGGATGGGTGTCGAAACCCACGTAGCTGACCGTGCGCACCTTCGGGTGGAGGCGGCAGAATTCGGCCAGCCGGCGCGTCGATTCGACCTCCTGACGCACGCGCAGCGAGAGGGTCTCCAGACCGATCAGCATCAGGTACGAATCGAACGGCGAGGGGCAGCACCCCATGTCGCGCAAGCCGTCGACGCGGCACTTGACGATGAAGGCCGCCGCACCGAACGCCTCGTGGAGATTCAGCCCGTGGTAGCCTTCCGAAGGTCCGTCAATCTGCGGGAACTTGCCGTTGGCCCAGTTGTAGTTGCCGCCGTCGACGATCACGCCGCCCATCGACGTCCCGTGGCCGTTGATCCACTTCGTGGCCGAGTCGACGACGATGTTGGCCCCCCACTCGAAGGGATTGCACAGGTAGCCCGCCGCGCCGAACGTATTGTCGACCACCAGCGGCACGTCGCGCCGCCGCGCCAGTTTGCCCAGCGCCTCCAGATCCGGCACGGCACAGGTCGGATTGCCCATGCTCTCGACGTAGAGGGCCTTCGTGCGATCGTCGATCAGCGCCTCGAACGACGCGGGATCCTCGCTCGGAGCGATGCGGCAGTCGATGCCCAGCCGGCGCAGCGTGATGCGGAACTGGTTGTAGGTGCCGCCGTAGAGGAACGGCGAGGTGACGATGTTGTCGCCCTCCCCGGCCAGCGAGAGCACCGTGACCAGAATGGCCGACATGCCCGACGAGACGGCCAGCGCCCCGACGGCACCGTACAGGGCGGCGATGCGCTCCTCGAAGGCTGCCGTCGTGGGGTTCTGCAGCCGGGTGTAGATATTTCCGGCTTCGCTCAGTTCGAAGAGCCGCGCCGCATGGTCGCAGCTGCGGAAACGGTAGGCTGCCGTGGGCCAGATGGCTATTCCGCGCGAACCGGTCGGTTCGTCGGGGTTGAGTCCGGCATGGATCTGCCGGGTCTCGAATCGGTACTTTCGCGTATCCATTTCAATTGACGTTTGATAGCGGTTTTACAAAAAAAATCCGACTTTCTTCAAAGCCGGATCATATCGTTTCTGCACACGAAAAGGTTACACCCGGCTTGCTCGGCTGCACATGCACATGACCATCATCGTCGTCGAGGAGGTGTCGACGACTTTCTGCGTATATACGCGATATGTGGTTTGTGCCTTCATGCCGCTTTCCGGGTTTCGGATCGTGTTGTTGATGCAAATATAGAAAAAGATTTTAATAAATGCAACCCGACACAAGAAAAGCCCCGCATTTTTCGTGCGGGGCTTTTCGCGGGTTTCTGTGGCCGGGCTTTCGGCCGGCCCGGGCCGGGTATGGGATTTTCACGCCCGGCGGTCGATCAGCTCGATTCCCTGACGGGTAGCTGCACCGCGCAGTATCGTGCGGCAGAAGAGGCTCAACTCTTCACGCGAGGTGCCGTTCAGCCGCAGGTCGAGCAGCGAGCCCATCAACTGGTCGGCAAAGGCCGCAGCGTCGATTTCGGGCAGCAGCAACTCCTGTTTGCGACAGGAGTCGAGTAGCAGTGAGAGCTCCTTGTGCCAGAATTCGCGGTGTTCGTCGTAGTGCTCGGCGAAGATCACCTTGCGGCGCAGGTCCGACAGAAAGCTGTGATCCACCTTGTAGAGGTTCTCGATGTACTGGTTCATCAACCGGAGGGCCTTCTGCAGGGGATTTCCTCCCCGGCGTTTGCGACAGGCAACGATCTGCTGCTGCTGTTCGTTGCGCATGGCGTCCAGACAGGCGCCGATCAGATCGTTCTTGTCGGTGAACATTTCGTAGAGCGTGCGTTTCGAGATGCCCAGCGTCTGTGCAATCTCATCGACCCGCACGGCACGGATGCCGTTGCGGGAGATGAACTCCTGCGTCGTGCGGATGATCTCTTCCTTGGTCGCTCCCCGTTTCATTACTTTTCCTCCTGGCTTGTAAGGTCACGTCCGCCGCCGAGAGCCTGATAGAGGTTCACGATGCCCTGGATCTCGTCGAACTGATCGGAGATCTGCGACAGCTGGGCCGAGAGCAGCGACTGTTGGGCGGTCAATACCTCGAGGTAGGTCGTCGTGCCGTGCTGCATGAGCAGTTCGGTAGCCTCGACGGCACGCTCGAGCGCCTCGATCTGGGCGATGCGCAGATCGGTCTTGGCGCGGGCCGACTGGCACTGCACCAGTGCGTTGTTGACCTCGGCTCCGGCATTGAGCAGCGCCTGCTGGAATGCCAGACGCGACTCCTCCTGCTGGGCCTTGGCGATCTTCACCTGGGCGCGGTTGGCGTTGGCGTTGAAGATCGGCTGCAGCAGCGATGCGGCGGCCGTCCAGATCAGCTTGCCCGGATCGACAATGATGCCGTTGTTGTTCGTCCAGCCGAGCGTACCGCTCAGCGTGATCGACGGATAGAGCGCCGACCGTGCACTGGCCGTAGCGTAGTAGGACTGCATGAGCGAGTATTCGGCCTGACGGATGTCGGGACGGTTCGAGAGCATCTGCAGGGGCACGCCCACGGCCAGCGTGGCGGGCATCTGCTGTGCCTCCAGAAGACCGCGCTCGATCGGGTGCGGAGCCTCGCCCAGCAGCGAGCAGAGGCTGTTTTCGGTCTGCGTGCGCTGGTAGGCCAGATCGTGCAGCGACGCCTCGATCGAGAGCGTGTTGGCCTCGTACTGGGCCACGCCGGCCTCGTTGGTCAGACCCGCATCCTTCATGGCGCGCATCATCTCGACGCTCTGACGCCATTTGGCGGCCGTCTCTTCGGTCACCGTGTACTGGCTGTCGAGCATCAGCAGCGTGTAGTAGAGGTTGGCCACGCTGGCGATGAGCTGCGTCTTGACGGCCTGCTCATACTCCTGGCTCTGCAGGTAGAGTGCCTTGGCCTTGCGTTTGGCGTTGGTCAGACCGTTGAAGATGTCGATCTGCCAGCTGGCCGTCACGGGAATCGTGTAGGTTTTCGTCGGCGTGGCGCCGTCGAAGCTGCTCAGCGAACCCTGGGGGGCGAAGTTGAACGACGGCAGGTAGGCCAGCCGCGCCGATTTGAGCGTGGCTTCGGCCTCCTTGACGCGCCATCCGGCCGATTGCAGGTCGGTGTTGTTCTCCAGAGCCCGCGTGATGAGCGTCTGCAGCTGCGGATCGGTGAACATCTCCTGCCAGTTGATGTCGCCCAGCGTGGTCGAGTCGTTGGTCTCGGCCGTGCCGTACAGTCCGTCGGTCATCACCTCGGGACGGGTGTAGGGCTTGTAGATGCCGCAGCCGGTCATGGCCGCTGCAGCCAGTATGATGATGGCTTTTCTCATGGTTTACTCCTCCTCTTTCTCGTTTTTAACCTCTTCTACTTCGGCGCGTACGGCCCACTGCGGATCGGGATCCAGTTCGAGGGGTTTGAGCTTCTCCTGAAGCGTCTCGAAGACGATGAACAGCGACGGCACGAGGAACAGCAGGGCCAGCGTTCCGACGATCATACCTCCGACGACACCCGAACCCAGCGTCGAGTTGCCGTTGGCACCTACGCCGTGCGACAGTACCAGCGGGATCATACCGAAGACGCAGGTCAGCACGGTCATCAGGATAGGACGCAGACGGACCTTGGCGGCCGAGACGGCGGCCTGCGTGAGGCTCATGCCCGCACGGCGGCGGTCGGCGGCGTACTCCGTGATCAGGATGGCGGTCTTCGACAACAGACCGATCAGCATGATGATACCCGTCTGGAGGTAGATGTTGTTTTCGAGTCCCATGATCTTGGCCAGCAGGAACGAACCCATCAGTCCGCACGGTACGGCCAGAATGACGGCGAACGGCAGCAGGAAGCTCTCGTACAGGGCGCTCAGGAGCAGGTAGATCAGCAGGATGCAGATACTGAAGATGATGATCGTGTTGCTGCCCGTCTGTGCCTCCTCACGCGTGATGCCGTCGAACTCGTAGCCGTAGCCTCGGGGCAGTACCTGGGCGGCAACCTCCTGGATGGCCTTGATGGCGTCACCCGACGAGTAACCGTCGGCGGCCATACCGTTCACGGCGATCGAGTTGTACATGTTGAAGCGGTTGAGCACCTCCGAACTGTAGACACGCGTCAGGTTGACGAACTGACTCAGCGGAGCCATCTCGCCGCTTTCGGTGCGGACGAAGACGTTGTTCAGCGATTCGGTGTCGAGACGGTATTTCGGGTCGGCCTGGATCGTCACGTAGTACATCTTCGAGAATCGGTTGATGTTCGAGACGTACTGTCCTCCGTAGTATCCCGAGAGGGTCGAGAGGATGGTCGAGGGCGATACGCCGGCGCGTTTGGCCTTGGCGGCGTCGATGTCGACCATGTACTGCGGGAAGTTGATGTTGAAGGTCGAGTAGGCACGGGCGATTTCGGGGCGCTGGTTCAGCGCGGCGATGAACTGCAGGTAGATGTTGTAGAAATCGGTCAGATCACCGCCTGTCTTGTCTTGAAGGTTCATCGAGAAACCGGTCGACGTACCGTAACCCGAGATCATGGGCGGAGCCACGGCGAAGAGCTGGGCATCCTTGATGTCGGCCGTGCGGGCGTAGATCTGGTTGATGACCGCATTGACGGCATCCTCCTTATCGGGACGCTCGTCCCAGTCCTTCAGCTTGATGATACACATACCGTACGACGTACCCTGACCGGCGATCATGCCGTAACCGGCCGTCTGCATGAAGTCCTTGATCTGCGGGATGCTCCGGATGCGTCCGGCGATCTCCTCCATGACCTTGTTGGTTTCGGAGAGGGTCGAACCCGGTGCGGTGGTGACATTGACCATGATGGTACCCTGGTCCTCGTCGGGCACCAGACCCGTCTTGGTGGAGTTCATCAGCACGACCAGTGCCACAAAGGCCAGGCCGAGCGTCGACCACATGAGCCACTTGTGCTTGATGAAGAGCATCACGCCGTGCTTGTACTTGGCTACCAGGGCGCCGAAGGCGGTGTTGAAGGCCTTGCGGAAGCGGGCTGCGAAGTTGTTGCGCATCTCGCCGTTCTCATCCAGATAGGGTCTCAGGATCAGGGCGCAGAGGGCCGGCGAGAGGGTCAGGGCGTTGACGGCCGACAGACCCACGGACACGGCCATCGTGATACCGAACTGCGTGTAGAAGACACCCGACGTACCGCCCATCATCGCCACGGGGATGAACACGGCCATGAAGACGAGCGTCGAGGTAACGATGGCCGACGTGATACCCGACATGGCGTCGATCGTGGCCATGTAGGAGGACTTGTATCCGGCGTCGAAGCGCGCCTGAACGGCCTCGACGACGATGATGGCATCATCGACCACCGTACCGATCGCAAGTACCAGGGCGAAGAGCGTCAGCAGGTTGATCGAGAATCCGGCCACCGACAGGAAGGCGAACGTACCGACCAGGGCCACGATGATCGAGACCGTCGGGATGAGCGTCGAACGGATATCCTGCAGGAAGACGTATACGACGAGGATTACGAGCAGAATGGCCTCGAAGAGGGTCTTGACCACCTCCTTCATCGAAGCGTAGAGGAAGTCGTTGACGCTCTGCAGGTGGGCGATGGCGATGCCTTTGGGCAACTCCTGCGAGATTTCGTCGAGCAGCGTGTTGACGTCGTTGACGACCTGAGTGGCGTTCGAGCCGGCGGTCTGGAAGACCATGGCGCTGACGCCCGGGTGTCCGTTCGTGTAGCCCTTGAAGGCGTAGGATTCACGGCCGAGTTCGATGTCGGCGATATCCTTCAGACGCAGGACGTTGCCGTCGGCATCCGAGCGGATGACCACCTGCCCGAACTCTTCGGGGGTCTGCATACGTCCGCGATACTTCATCGTATACTGGAACGTATTGTCGGAGTTCTCACCCAGCGTACCGGTAGCTGATTCGATGTTCTGCTCGGCCAGTGCCGCCGTTACGTCCGACGGGATGAGCTTGTACTGGGCCATGACGTCGGGCTTGAGCCAGACACGCATCGAGTAGTCGGCGCCCAGCGTGAAGGCTTCGCCGACGCCCTGGACACGCAGGATTCGGGGCTCGATATTGATCTTCAGGTAGTTCGACAGGAACGTTTCGTCGTAGCTGTCGTCGGGGCTGTAGAGCGAGAAGATCTTCACCATGGAGGTCTGACGCTTCATGGTGGTCACACCGATCTGCGTTACCTCGGAAGGCAGCTGTCCGGTGGCGGTCGATACCTTGTTCTGTACGTTCACGGCCGCCATGTCGGGGTCGGTTCCCTGGCGGAAGTAGATCGAGATCGAGGCGCTTCCGGCTGCGGCGCTCGAGGTGATGTAGGTCATGTTCTCGACGCCGTTGATGGCCTCCTCGAGGGGCACGACCACCGATTTCTGAATGGTCTCGGCACTGGCTCCCGGATAGGAGGCACGTACCATGACCGTCGGGGGCGCGATGTCGGGGTATTGCTCGATAGGCAGTGTTGCAAGGCCGATGATGCCCGCAATCACGATGACAATGGAGATGACCGACGCCAGTACGGGTCGTTCAATGAAATGTCTGAGTGTCATGGGTTATTCCTCCTTTTCGGTTTGAGTCTGGGCCGAAGCGGCCTTCTGCTCGGTCTGGTTATCGGCGGCGGCAGCCTGCTCCTGGTTCTCTGCGGCGGCAGGAGCTGCGGCAGCCTCTTCGGCGGGAGCAGCCTGAGCGGCGGCCTCGCCCTTCGGACGGATCGGCGTGCCCTCACGCATCAGGCCGACACCCTCGGTGACGATCACATCGCCCGGAACCAGTCCCGACGTGACGATATATTCCTGCCCGTTGGAGATCTTCTCGACGCTGAGCGGGGTCGACGTGGCCTTGCCGTCTACGACCTTGTAGGCGAATACCTTGTCCTGAATCTCAAACGTGGCGGCCTGCGGCACGACGATGCAGTTCTTGAACGAGTTGGTCAGCACGACGTTGCCTGAACCGCCGCTGTGGAGCAGTCCGTCGGGGTTGGGGAATGCGGCGCGCAGCGAAACGCTGCCCGTCGAGGTGTCGATCACACCGCTGATCGACTCCACGCGGCCCTTCTTGTCATACATCGAGCCGTCGTTGAGCTGCAACTCGACATCGGGCATGTTCTTCAGCGTCTGGGCGATCGAGCCGTAGCGGCGCGTGAGGTTGAGCAGCTGGTTTTCGGTCATCGAGAAGTAGACATACATGGTCGAGTTGTCCGAGACGGTGGTCAGCGGCTGGGGCATCGAGGCGCTCACCAGGGCACCGACCCGGTAGGGAAGCGTGCCGACGACGCCGTTCGACGGAGCCTTGACAACCGTATAGGAGAGGTTGTTGGCCGCGTTTACGCGCTGAGCTTCGGCCTGAGCCAGCTGGGCCTTGGCCGTGAGCAGGTTGTTCTCGGCGGTCGAGAGGTCGAACTGCGAGACAACGTTGCGGGCGAAAAGTTCTTTTTTGCTGTCATAGGTAAGTTGGGCCGTGGCCACGCTGGCTTCGGCGGCTGCGACATTGGCCTCGGCGGTCTGCAGGGCGGCCTTGTAGGGGACCTGGTCGATGATGAAGAGGGTCTGCCCCTTCGATACGTTCTGACCTTCGGTGACGCAGAGCTGCCAGATGGTTCCCGAAACCTGCGGATAGATGTCGATGTCCTGGCGACCGCGGATCGTTGCCGAGTAGTTGGTCGGGATTTCGCGGTCGGTCTGGGCGATGGTCATCACGGCATACTCGCCGGGACCCATGGCCGTCGGAGCCTGCCCACATGCAACGGCAGCCAGGCAAGATGCCCAAACGGCCGCTTTCACGAATGTTTGCTTCATAACTTTCCTTTGCTTTATTGTACTAAAAAACTTTTTCAGGTGCAAAAGTATCTTAAAAACGGTGCCGATGTGCCTTATATTGCGAACAGTGTTGGCATTTTTCGGAACAATAATAGAGGAATTAACTCTTTTTTCACTATTTTTGTTCGAAAAAAGAATTCACATGACCTCAATCAACCCGTTAATCACCTCTGCGGAGGAGCAGTTCATTGTCGGCGAGTCCGATTTTTCCTACTTCGAGCAGAATGCCCACCGCCTCGAGGGGTGTGCCATTCTCTTCTGTCGGGAGGGACATGCGGAGGTGATGGTCGATCAGTGTCAGGGGCGGCTGCAATGCAATTCGACGGTGTTGCTGCTGCCGGGGAGCTATCTGCTTTTTCTGGATCGGACGGAGAATTTTCGTGCCTCGTACTGCACATTTTCGCGGGATCTTTTTCTGGAGGCGGCCTTCCGCCTGGACCCGGGATTTTTCGAGATCGTGCATCGCAATCCCTTCTCGTCGACTCCCCCGCAACGGATTGTCGACGGAACCAATATCTGGTTTCAGATGATGGCCTTCAACTACCGCGACCGGCAGAACATCTACCGCAATACGATTGTCAAGAACCGGCTGCAGAACGTCCTGCTGGAGATCTACGACAAGATGCAGCGTTTTGCTTCGAAGCAGATGCCGGCCGGAGAGTCGACGACACGTCAGACAGAGCTGTTTCAGCGCTTTGCAGCCCTTGTTCACGAATATTGCTCGCAGGAGCGCGAGGTGTCCTTTTATGCCGACCGGCTCTGTATCTCGGCGCGTTATCTGTCGACGATCGTGCGCAGCGTGGCCCATACGTCGGCCAAGGAGTTCATCGACCGCTCGGTGATGCTTGAGATCCGGATGATGCTCCGCTCGACGGATCTTTCGGTGCAGGAGATCGCCTACCGGTTGAAATTCCCCGATCAGTCCTATCTGGGCCGCTTCTTCAAGAAGCACGCCGGGGAGTCCCCCACCGAATACCGCAACGCACGACGGGGATAATCGCATCCTGCTGTGGCGGGTTTTTGGTCTTCAAGGGGCGGCTTTGGACCCGAATTTGCCGCATTCCCGGTGGAGTCGCCTGATATATTGGAGTCGCCTGATATATAATATAGGTGACTGGATACAATCGGCGGCGGAACGGACGATTTCTGGAAACCGACATAATGAAAACTTCGATTTTTCGTTTTCAGAACGACGCGATGCCTCGGATGTCGCACCCTGCGTTTGCGGGTGAGACGGATGCGGGGAGGCGTCGATTCGGGACACGGAAAATTCCGGCTAATATTCGAATGCTATGAAAGTCATGCTTTTCGGGACGCAACCTTACGACAAGGAGTCCTTCGAGCGGATCCGTCCGAATTTCGGCTTCGAGGTCTGCTACCATCGCAGCCATCTGAATGCCAACAACGTAGCGTTGGCCAAGGGGGCGGATGTTGTCTGTATCTTCGTCAACGATACGGCCGATGCCGAGACGATCGGCGCCCTCTCGGAGATGGGCGTGCGGCTCATAGCCCTGCGCTGTGCGGGTTTCAACAACGTGGATCTGAAGGCGGCGGCCCGTTACGGGATTCCGGTGGTACGGGTTCCGGCCTATTCGCCGCACGCCGTGGCGGAACACGCCGTGGCACTGATGCTGGCGCTCAACCGCAAGATCCACCGTGCCTACTGGCGCACGCGCGACGGGAACTTCTCGCTGCACGGTCTGATGGGCTTCGACATGTACGGCAAGACGGCCGGCATCATCGGTACGGGCAAGATTGCCCGGGAACTGATCCGCATTCTGAAGGGCTTCGGCATGGAGATTCTGGCCTATGACCTCTACCCCGACGAGGCTTATGCCGCCCGTGAAGGGATCACCTACGTCGGGCTTGAGGAGCTTTACAGCCGTTCGGACATCATCTCGCTCCACTGCCCGCTGACCGACCAGACACGTTACATGATCGGCGACGTGGCCATTTCGCACATGAAGCCGGGGGTGGTGCTCATCAATACGGGCCGCGGGCAGCTGATCCATACCGAGGCGCTGATCGACGGACTGAAGGAGAAACGCATCGGTGCGGCCGGTCTGGATGTCTACGAAGAGGAGGCGGCCTACTTCTACGAGGATACCTCGGACCGCATTATGGACGACGACGTGCTGGCGCGCCTTCTGTCGTTCAACAACGTGATTGTCACCTCGCATCAGGGATTCTTCACCCGGGAGGCGTTGGACAACATCGCGCGCATTACGATGTTGAACATCAGTGAATTCGAGGCTCGTAAGCCCTTGACGAACGAGGTGCGTATCGACGCCGAGTGACCCGTCCCACGATCGGGAGCACGACGGACGAGGAGGAGCGGATCCGGCACGGGGCTGCTCCTCCTGCCGTCTGCGGACCGGTGCGGGCGGACGCGACGGCCGAGGGTGTACGGGGCCGGCAGCCGTGCTGCCGGGAGAATGCGTAAAACGGGTAGGCGGATCCGTAATCCGGGTATGGTTCGGAGGGCGGAAAGATGCTACTTTTGTACCGTAAAACCTTCATCCCGAACCTTATGAACGGAATCTGGAACCTCTTATGGACCGCCCTGCTGTTGGTAGCGGGCGGATGTGTACAAACGTTACATGCACAGCATATGGAAAAACCTCAGAAAGTCAGCCCGTTTCCCGTGGGTGACAAATTACCGGAACAGTTTTCGAAGTATTTTATCGGTCAGGCCTGGCTGGCACCGCTGACCCGTGAATCGGCGCTTCACGTGCCGGTTTCGAACGTGACCTTCTCGCCCGGATGCCGCAACAACTGGCACAGCCATACCGGCGGTCAGCTGCTGATTGCCGTCGGCGGGCGGGGCTATTATCAGGCCCGGGGCGAGGCGGCCCGGGAGTTGCTGCCGGGAGATATCGTCGAGATCGCACCTGATGTCGAACACTGGCACGGAGCGGCTCCCGACAGCTGGTTCTCGCATCTGGCCGTCGAGTGCAATCCGCAGACCAACGTCAATACGTGGCTCGAACCCGTCGACGACGCGCAGTATGCGGCCGCCACAACCGCTGCAGCCGCCGCTCCGGTCCTCAGCGAGGATGCCCGGCAGCTGCTGAAGCAGTTGTTCCCGGGTGAAACGCCCATTTTGGGCGGTGAAGATCCCGAACTGGCGGAAATTTTTGCTAATTTTGCGCTCGGCGAAGTTCCCTCCCACAGCGATCTCGATCTGCGGACGCGCCTGCTCTGTACGCTGGCCTCGGCCGTGGCGCTGGAGAGCCGGACGCTCTTCCGGACGACCCTTGAGGCGGCTCTTCATACGGGCATAACCCCCGTCGAGGTGAAGGAGGTGCTCTACCATGCGGTCCCCTACGCCGGAATGGCGCGTGTGGCCGATCTGCTGGAGCTGACCAACGACATGCTGCGGGCCCGGGGCGTGAAGCTGCCGCTTGCGCCGCAGGGGACGACTTCGCGCGAGGACCGTTTCGAAAAGGGTCTGGCTGTGCAGCGGTCGATCTTCGGTGCCGCGAACATCGACGCCATGCGTGCCGCGGCTCCCGGGGAGGAGCGTCACATTCAGGATTTCCTCTCGGCCAACTGCTTCGGCGACTACATGACCCGCGGCGGGCTGGACGAGCCGATGCGCGAACTGGTGACCTTTTCGATCCTCATCTCGCTCGGCGGCTGCGAACCCCAGGTCAAGGGGCATATCGCCGGCAACGTGCAGGTGGGCAACGACAAGCGCAAACTGCTGGCCGTGGTGACGCAGCTGCTGCCGTGGATCGGTTATCCGCGGACGCTCAACGCCATCGGTTGCCTGAACGAGGTGCTGCCCGGGAAGAAGTAGGCTTCTGCGGGAGAGGGAGCGGAATGCGGTGAATGATCGACGGATAAGCGTGTGCATCCATCGGAATGAGATAGTGAGATAGAACAAACTGAATACCCATGCTGCGAAAAATCCGGATCGCATTGGCGACCCTCTTCTTCGTTCTGATCACGCTGTTGTTCCTCGACTTTACGGGGAGCATCCACGCGTGGTTCGGTTGGATGGCCCGGATCCAGTTTCTGCCCGCCGTGCTGGCGTTGAACGTCGGGGTGGTGCTCTTTCTGGTGGTGCTGACGCTCCTCTTCGGGCGTATCTACTGTTCGGTGATCTGTCCGCTGGGCGTCCTGCAGGACCTCGTCTCGTGGTTCTCCGGACGGCGGCGCAGGCACCGCAACCGTTTTGTCTACCGGCCGGCCCGGACGTGGCTGCGCTGGACGGTGCTTGTGCTCTTCATCGGGGTGATGGCCGCCGGTCTGGGAAGCATCGGCGCACTGATCGCCCCCTACAGCGCCTACGGACGCATGGTCCAGAGCCTCGTGGCTCCGTTCTACGGTTGGGGCAACAACCTGCTGGCCTGGGCGGCCGAGCGTTTGGACAGCTACGCCTTCTATTCGGTCGATGTCTGGCTGAAGAGCCTCCCGACGCTGCTCGTTGCTGGGGTGACCTTCGTGGTGATCTTCGTGCTGGCGTGGCGTGGCGGACGCACGTGGTGCAATACGGTCTGCCCGGTGGGCACGGTGCTGGGCGAGCTGTCGCGCTTCTCGCTCTTCAAGCCGCGCTTCGACGTGTCGAAGTGCAACGGTTGCAAGCTCTGCGCCCGCAACTGCAAGGCTTCGTGCATTGATCCGGCGGCTCATACGATCGACTACAGCCGCTGTGTGGCCTGCATGGACTGTCTGGAGCACTGCCGCCAGGGAGCCATCTCCTATACGTGGCGGCACTCGGCACCGAAACCGGCCGCCGGAACCGACGCAAAGGGACCGGATCGGAAGAAGAGTCTCTCGCGGTCGACGGCCACTTCTGTCCAGATTGTCTGCCCCGCTGCAGTTACGACCGATAGCCCTGTTTCGGCCACGGTTGTCTCCCCCGCTGTCTCCGCAGCCTCTGCTGCCTCGGTGAACGCCCCGGCCTCCCCGGCTTCGGAGAGTTCCGCCGGGGGGAAGGTTTCGCGCCGCGGATTCCTCGGTGTGGTGGGACTGCTGGTGGGTTCGGCCATTCAGGCCCAGGAGAAGAAGGTCGACGGAGGACTGGCCTTTATCGAGAAGAAACGCGCCCCGGAGCGGTCGACGCCGCTCGTGCCGCCCGGAGCCCGGAGCCTGCGGGATTTCCTCGCCCACTGCACGGGCTGCCAGCTCTGTGTGACGGTCTGCCCGAATCAGGTGCTGCGACCGTCGGGCGATCTGATGCGGCTGATGAAGCCCGAGATGTCGTACGAACGCGGTTACTGCCGTCCCGAGTGCACGAAGTGCGCGGAGGTCTGCCCGACGGGTGCCATCCGCCTGACGGATCTGGCCGAGAAGTCCTCGATCCAGATCGGCCACTCGGTGTGGATTCCCGAAAACTGCGTGGTGCGGACCGACGGCGTCTCGTGCGGCAACTGCGCCCGCCACTGCCCGGTCGGGGCGATCCACATGGTGCCGAGCGATCCGAATGACCCCCATTCGCTGCACATTCCGACCATCGATGAGGCCCGCTGCATCGGCTGCGGGGCGTGTGAGAACCTCTGCCCGGCCCGACCCTTCAGCGCCATTGTCGTCGAGGGGCATCAACAACACAAAACGCTCTAAACGGTGAAAGAGATGGAGAAGAACAAGATAGACCGCCGCGAATTTCTGAAGACGCTGGGACTCGGTGCGGCCGCCACGACGGCTGCCCTTTACGGATGTGCGCCGAAGAGCGGCAGCGGCACCTCCGCCCCGCAGGGCGAGGTCCCGACCGACCGGATGACCTATCGCACCAGCTCGTCGACGGGCGACCGGGTCTCGCTGCTGGGTTACGGATGCATGCGCTGGCCGCTGCTCGAGACTCCGGCCGCCGACGGCAACCCGATCGATCAGGAGACGGTCAACACGCTGGTCGACTACGCGCTGGCCCACGGGGTCAACTATTTCGATACGGCGCCCGTCTACCTGCAGGGATTTTCCGAACGTTCGACGGGCGTTGCTCTCAAGCGTCATCCGCGCGAGAGTTATTTCGTGGCTACGAAGATGTCGAATTTTTCGAATCCCACGCGCGAAAACTCGCTGGCCATGTACCGGCAGTCGTTCCGCGAGCTGCAGGTCGACTATCTGGACTACTACCTGCTGCACTCGCTGGGCGGCAAGGGAATCGAGACCTTCCGGCAGCGCTTCATCGACAACGGCGTGCTGAAGTTCCTGCAGGGCGAGCGTGCCGCGGGACGCATCCGCAATCTGGGTTGGTCGTTCCACGGTTCGAAGGAGCTTTTCGAACACATGATGGCGATGCACGACAGCGGCGAAGCCCATTGGGACTTTGTCCAGATCCAGATGAACTACGTCGACTGGCGCCACGCCTCGGGCCGCAACCTCAATGCCGACTACCTCTACGGCGAACTGGAGAAGCGCAACATTCCGGTCGTCATCATGGAGCCGCTGCTCGGCGGGCGTCTTTCGCGGTTGACCGACCATCTGGTCGCCCGTCTCAAGGAGCAGCGTCCGACGCAGAGTGCCGCATCGTGGGCCTTCCGCTTTGCGGGCTCCTATCCGAAGGTGCTTACGGTGCTGAGCGGCATGACCTACATGGAGCATCTGCAGGACAATATCCGCACCTATTCGCCGCTCGAGGAGCTGACCGAGGCCGAATATGCGCTGCTCGAGGAGACGGCCCGCGATCTGCTCCGGTATCCGATGGTTCCCTGCACCGACTGCCAGTACTGCATGCCCTGCCCCTACGGGCTGAATATCCCGGCAATCTTCGCCCATTATAACAAGTGTATCAACGAGGGCAACGTGCCCAAGAGCGCGCAGGATCCCGATTACCAACGGGCCCGGCGGGCCTTTCTGATCGGTTACGACCGTTCGGTGCCGCGGCTGCGTCAGGCCAGCCACTGCATCGGCTGCCGGCAGTGCGTGTCACACTGTCCGCAGACGATCGACATCCCGCAGCAGCTGCACCGCATCGACCATTTTGTCGAGCAGCTCCGGCGGAACAAGCTCTGATTCCCGGAGTCTCTGTTCGTCCGGGCGCAATTCCCGATCCCCAATCCCGACCGAGAGAATCTCGGCCGGGATTTTTTGGATCCGTCGTCGGGCCGATTTTTTATCCTATGTTAATTTTTCCGCAGGCGGAAGCCCCTATCTTTGTGACCCAAAAACGGAACCTATGAAAGACAGGATCGATTTCGCACGGATGGACATTCCGCAGTTGTTCCGGCGTCTGCTGATCCCGACGGTGCTGGGGATGGTCTTCTCGGTCGCCTTCGTCATCACGGACGGCATCTTCGTCGGCCACGGCATCGGCAGCGACGCTCTGGCGGCGGTCAACATCACCTCGCCGCTCTTCCTCATCAGCACGGGGGTCGGTCTGATGTTCGGTGTCGGGGCGTCGGTCGTGGCGTCGATTCACCTTTCGCACGGTAAGCTCCGCACGGCCCGTATCAACATCACGCAGGCCGTCGTCGTCTCGACGCTGCTGTTGGCCCTCTACAGCCTCGTGATTTCGCTCTTTATGCCCGAGGTGGCGCGGTTGCTGGGCAGTTCCGAGCGGCTGCTGCCGCTGGCCGTCGAGTACATGCGCTGGTTTGTGCCGTTCCTGCCCTTCAGCGCGCTGCTGAGCTCCGGGATGTTCTTCATCCGTCTGGACGGCTCGCCCAACTACGCCATGTTTTGCAACGTCGTGCCGGCCGTCATCAACATCGTGCTGGACTACGTCTTCATCTTCGTCTGCGGCTGGGGCATGCTGGGGGCGGCACTGGCCACAAGTCTGGGGTATGTCGTCGGGGCGGTGATGATTGTCGTCTACCTGAGCCGGCGTCGCTGCCGGGTTCGCTTCTGCCGCGTGAAGACAAGCCGCAAAAGCCTGCGCCTGACGCGTCGCAACGTCGGCTACATGTGTCGGCTGGGGCTGTCGAGCTTCCTCTGCGAGGCGGCCATCGCCACGATGATGTTCTCGGGCAACTACGTCTTCATCCGCTATCTGGGCGAGGACGGTGTGGCGGCCTTCAGCATCGCCTGCTACTTCTTCCCGATCATCTTCATGGTCAACAACGCCATCGGACAGTCGGCCCAGCCCATCCTGAGCTATAACTTCGGCGCCGGGAATCCCGACCGGGTCCGCAGGGCCTTCCACCTGGCGCTGGCTACGGCCGTCGGGTTCGGAGCGTGTGTCTTTCTTGCAACGGCGCTGGCCAGCCGCTGGATCGCGGCGATGTTCATCTCGCCGGAATATCCCGCCTACAGAATAGCCGTCGAGGGGCTTCCGCTCTTTGCCGCCGGATTTGTCTTCTTTGCCGTCAACATCGTCTCGATCATCTATTACCAGAGTGTCGAGCGACCGCGTCCGGCCATGGCCCTCACGCTGTTGCGCGGCTTCGTCTTTCAGGTGGGATGCTTTTTCGGGCTGCCGCTTGTGGCCGGTATCCCGGGCATCTGGCTGGCCGTACCGCTCTCCGAGGTGCTCACCTTCTGTGTGGTCGTGGCCATCTACGCACGCCGTCCGAAACATCGGGTCGCATAGAAGCGTCACTTCGCATGCGGTTTTGTCGAGCCGGCGGCTTGTCTTCGCGCCGCAGTTTTCCTATCTTTGCGGTATGAATCGTAACGGCAAGGCGCAATGACTCCCTTTCTCGAAAAATTCAGCCGGAAATATCACCTTCCGATCCCGGCCTGCGAAGCGCTACTCGGCCGCATGGAGCGCTGCGAGTACCGCAAGGGCGAGTGCATTGTGCGTCAGGGCGAGCGCAACGGCGATTTCTACCTGGTGAGCCGCGGCGTCTGGCTCGGCCACTATCTGCACGAAGGAAACGACATTTCGCTGTGGTTTGCCGGGGAGGGCGAGGCGATCTTCTCGACGCGCAGTTATGTCGACGACCGTCCCTCGTCGATCACTATCGAGGCGATGTGCGATGCCGAACTCTATGCCCTTCCGCGTCGGGAGCTGGAACTGTTTTTCGGCGAGTCGGTCGAGGCGGCCAATTTCGGACGGCGTCTGTTCGAGGTGCAGTTTCTCGATCTGGAGAACTGGCTGCTGGCCGCCGGCGGTGCCCCGCGGGCCGAAGAGCGTTACAGGGCTCTGATGGAGGAGAATCCCGAACTGCTGCGCGTCGTGCCGCTCAAACACATCGCCTCCTATCTCTGGATCACGCCCCAGTCGCTGAGCCGCATCCGCGCCCGGCTCCATCGCAGGAAGCCGTAGCCGGGTGGATGCCGGCGTCGCTTCGGCTCCCTTCACACAGGCATACGAAAAAACCTCCGACCCACAAGTCGGAGGTTTTTTCGTGTTTTCGTAGGGGCTGATTTCCGTAGGGGGCTGATTCGCATCGGTTCGCAGGGATCTTTGCGGCATCGGAGCGGTGTCGGGCAGCTGCGGCTTATCCCCTCCTGCTCCACCCTCCCGGAGATCTATTCCCTTCCGGAGGTTTCCGTGGCGGTTGCAGCGTCATCCGCGGCGGCCGCAGCCTGCTCTCGGAAGGCCGTGCGGTCGACATTCCAACCGCCACCCAGCGCCTTGTAGAGCTCGACCAGCGCCAGGTGTTCGTTGCGCACGGCGTTGCTCTCCTCGATCTGCGCGTCGAAGAACTTTCGCTGGGCGTCCAGCACGTCGATGTAGCGGATCACCCCGTTGATATACTGCAGCTTGGCCAGTACGACATACTGCCGGGCCGCCTCGCGCAGGTTGTACTTCAACTCGGCCGTGCGACGCATGTTGCGGTAGGCCACCACGGCGTCGTTCACCTCCTGAAAGACCTCCAGTACCTTCTGTTCATAGCCCAGCCGCGCCTGGTCGTAGGCCGCCAGCGCTGCGCGGTACTTCGCCCGCTTGGTGCCGAAGGCAAAGAGCGGCGCCGTGAGATTGGCGGCCATGTAGGTGAAGGGCGATTCGAGCAGCCCCTTGAAGTGGCCGTTCTCCACACCGCCCGTCAGCGTGAAAGTCAGCCGCGGGAAGCGGTCGGCATAGGCAATGCCCACGCCCGCCATCGCCGCGCGCAGTTGCTGCTCGGACTGCCGCACGTCGGGCCGCCGCTGCAGCAGCGTCGACGAGAGCCCGATGGGCAGCGCTTCGGGCATCACGACATTCAGATCCAGTTTGGCCCGTTCGACCCGGTCGGGGAATCCCCCGGCCAGTACCGAGATCTGGTTCTCCTTCTGGGCGATCTGCAGCTCGAGGTTCGGAATCAGCGCCGAGGCGCTCGCCAGCTCGACCTTCGCCTGCTGGTAGTTCGTCTCGGAGGTCAGACCCCCTTCGAAACGCAGCCGCGCCTGTTCGACACTCTCCTCGCGGGTCTCCACCGTACGGTGGACGATCTGCAACTCGTTGTCCAGCGCCACCAGCTCGAAGTAGGCCGTGGCCACCTCGGCCACCAGCGCCATCTGCAGCGCCCGGGCCCCCTCGACCGAGGCCAGATACTCGGCCGCACCCTTGCGTTTGGCCCACCGCAGGCTCCCCCACAGGTCGGCCTCCCAGCTCAGACGCGCCTTGATGCCGATTTCGGGATCGTTCGAGAACTTCGTGTCGGCATAGTCGTTCGTCTCGCGGTTGGCATAGGCCGTTCCGTCGACCGACGGCAGACGCGCGGCCTTGCTCACGCGGTAGAGCTCCTCGAGCTGGCGCACGCGGGCGTCGGCCGACTGCAGGCTGCGGTTGTGTTCGAGCGTGCGTTCGATCAGCCGGCAGAGCGTCGGGTCGGAGTAGATCTCCCACCAGTTGCGGTCACTGATCGAGAGTGAATCCCGCTCTCCGGCGACGATCTCTTCGGGAACCTCCAGATCGGGCGACTTGCACTTCTTCTGCACCGAACAGCCGGCGGCCGTCGTCAGCAGCCATCCGCACAGGAGGATATATAAGGTAGTTCGTTTCATCGTTTCGACCATTTTTCTTTCACTTTGTAAACCCAGACGAAGAACAACGGCACGAAGACGATGCCGACCGTGATGGCCACCAGCATGCCGAAGAAGACGCCCGTACCGATTCCCTGGCGGCTGGCCGAACCCGGACCGCTGGCGAACACAAGCGGCAGCATGCCCAGAATGAAGGCCAGCGAGGTCATGACGATGGGCCGGAAACGCAGGTGCGCGGCCTGAATGACGGCCGACAACGTGTCGCGACCCTTCTCGACCTCCTCCTTGGCAAATTCGACGATCAGGATGGCGTTCTTGGCCACCAGACCCACCAGCATCACCAGACCGATCTGGAAGTAGATGTTGTTCTCCAGTCCGCAGGCCCAGTTTCCGAGGTAGGCGCCGATGCCGGCGATGGGCAGCGAGAGGATCACCGCAACGGGGATCAGCCAGCTCTCATACTGCGCCGCCAGGAAGAGGAAGACGAAGAGGAAGGCCAGCCCCAGTACGTAGCCCGTTTGCCCGCTGACGTGCTTTTCCTGATACGAGAGGCCGCTCCACTCGATGCCGATCGTCGTGGGCAGATGACGCCGGGCGATCTGTTCGAGGATGGCCATCGCCTGTCCCGAACTGTAGCCCTGGGCCGCTTCGCCCGAGATGGTGGCCGAGTTGAACATGTTGAAGCGGCGGATCGTACCCGGTCCCGTGGTGTAGGAGGTCGTGCCGAGGGCCGTGATCGGGATCATGGCCTTGTCGGCACCCCGCACGAAGAACAGTCCGAGGTTCTCACGCTGGGCGCGATACGGGGCCTCGGCCTGGATGTAGACGCGGTAGATGCGGTTGAACATGTTGAAGTCGTTGACGTAGACCGACCCGGTGAAGGTCTTCACCGTCGAGAAGATGTCGGCCATCGGAACGCCCAGCATCTGGGCCTTGTCGCGGTCGACGTCGAAGTAGAGCTGCGGAATGTCGTTCTGCATCGACGACGAGAGTCCGGTGAGCTCCTTGCGCTGCGAGGCGTAGTGCAGCAACGTGTCGACGGCCCGCTGCAGGTCATTGTACGAGGCGTCGCCGCGGGCTTCGAGCACCATCTCGAAACCTCCCGAGGCGCCCAGTCCCGGGATGACGGGCGGCGTCGAGAGGTAGGCCTTGCTCTCCGGATAGCGCTCCAGCTCCTTCCGCACGTCACTCATCACCTCGCGGATATCCGAACTCTTGCGCTCCTCCCACGGCTTGAGGATCACGGTCAGCTGGCTGCGCGACTGGTTTGTCCCCACGCGCGGGCTCGAACCCGTGACGTTGAGCACGTACTCCACGTCGGGCAGCGACATCAGGTATGCCATGGCCCGGTCGGTGACCTTGCGCGTGCGTTCGAGCGTAGCCCCCTCGGGGAGCTCCAGTTCGACGGTGAAGTAGCCCTGGTCCTCCTGGGGCATGAAGCTCTGCGGCACGACCTTGTTCAGCAGCCACAGCGCCACGAGTGTCAGCCCGAAGAGGGCGAGCATCCGCTTCGAGTGGCGCATGCCGCCGCGGATCATCTTCTCGTAGAACTTGTTGCCGCGAGCCAGCCAGAGGTTGATGCGGCGGAACAGGCGGTTTTTCTTCTTGCCCGAATCGGGCCGCAGGATCAGGGCGCAGAGGGCCGGCGAGAGGGTCAGGGCCACGAACGTCGAGATCAGCACCGAAACGGCGATCGTGATGGTGAACTGCCGGTACAACTGTCCGGTGATGCCCGACAGGAAGCTCACCGGCACGAATACGGCGCACAGAACGAGCGACGTGGCGATGATGGCGCTGCCCAGCCCATTCATGGCCTTTTTGGTGGCCTCGTAGGGCGACAGTCCCTCCTCGTCCATCGTGCGTTCGACGGCCTCGACCACCACGATGGCATCGTCGACGACGATACCGATGGCCAGGATCAGACCCAGCAGCGTCATCATGTTGAGCGAGAAGCCGAAGACGAGCATCACGCCGAACGTACCGATCAGCGAGATCGGTACGGCGATCGTCGGGATCAGCGTGGCCCGCCAGTTCTGCAGCGAGAGGAAGACTACGAGGATCACCAGCAGCAGCGCCTCGATGAGCGTATGGTAGACCTCCTTGATCGACTGCGAGATGTAATCCGTCATGTCGAAGGGGATCTCATAGGAGATACCCTCGGGGAAGTTGCGGCTGATCTCCTCCATGGTCTGCTTGACGCGCTGGGCTACCTCCATGGCGTTTGCGCCCGGCAGCATGTTGACGTTCATCACGGCGGCATTTCCGCCGTTGATCCCGCTCTCGGTGTTGTACGAAGCGGCTTCGAGCGAGACGCGGGCCACGTCGCGCAGGCGGATGAGCGAGCCGTCGGGGTTGGCGCGGATGACGATCTCCTCGAACTGCCCGACGGACGAGAGACGCCCCTGGGCGATGATCGGCGTGGTGACGTCGAGATTCGTGATGGGCTGCTGGCCCAGCACACCGGCGGCCGATTCGCGGTTCTGGTCCTTGAGGGCCTTCTGCAGGTCCTGGACCGTGAGTCCGAGGTTGGCCAGACGGTCGGGCTGCACCCAGATCTGCATGGCGTAGTAGCGGCTGCCGACGTTCGAGACGCTGCCGACACCCGGCACGCGCCGCAACATGTCCAGCACGTTCAGCGTGGCGTAGTTCGAGAGGTAGATTTCGTCGAATTTCGGGTCGTTCGACAGCAGCGTGACGGTCATCAGGCGGCTCGAGGCCTGTTTCTCGACCGAGATGCCGTTCTGCACGACCTCGGCCGGCAGACGCGCCTCGGCCTGCTTGACGCGGTTCTGGATCTCGACGGCGGCCAGGTCGGCATCGGTGTCGATGTCGAAGGTCACCGTGGCGGTGAAACTTCCCGAGTTGGAGTTCGTCGACTCCATGTAGAGCATGCCGGGCGTACCGTTCAACTCCTGTTCGATCGGGGTGGCGACGGCCTGCGTGACGGTCTGGGCGCTGGCGCCCGGGTACGACGCCGAGATCTTGACCACCGGCGGCACGATGTGCGGATACTGGTCGACAGGCAGCAGCACCAGTCCCAGCAGACCCACGATGACGATGACGATCGAGATGACGGTCGAGAATATCGGCCGGTCAATGAAGAAATCGGATTTCATGTGCGGATCAGTTTTCGGGATTCGACACTTCGTCCTTGGCCGTCTCCTTGACCGGAGCGACGGGTTCGACCTTTTCGCCGTGGGTGAGTTTGTGGAATCCCTCGGTGACGATCTTCTCGCCCGGCACCACGCCGCGTTCGACGATCACGCGGTTGCCCAGTTCGGGCCCCAGTTCGACCATGCGGCGTTCGGCCACGCTGTCGGGGCGCACCACGAAGATATAGGCGCCGCCCTTCTCGATGACCACCGACTTGGTGGGGATTACCATGGCGTCCTCCCGCACGTCCAGCAGCAACCGCACCTTGGTGAACTGTCCCGGGAGCAGGATCCGGTCGGGGTTGGCCATTTCGGCACGCACCGAGAAGGTTCCGGTTTCGGGATCGACCTGCGGATCGGCGAAGTCGACCAGTCCGGGCAGCGGATAGGGCGTGTTGTCGGGGAGTGTGATGGTGACGTAGGGGTTCCACTTGCGGGTGGTATCCTTCTGACCGATATTGACGTTGCGGGCCTTGCTTCTCAGGTAGTCGAGGCCCGTCATGCTGAAGTCGACGCGTACGGTGTCGCTCTTGACGACCGTTGCCAGCAGCGACTTGCCGTTCGGGCTGACGAGCGTACCGATGTCGACGCTGCGTTCGGAGATGTAGCCCGAGATGGGCGAACTGACCGTGGTGTAGCTCAGGGCGGTTTCGGCCTGCGTGAGGTCGGCCTCGCTCATGGCCACGGCGGCCGTGGCGCTCTCGTACGAGGCGACGGCATTGTCCAGGTCGAGCTGGCTGGCGGCATTCTGCTCGTAGAGGGGCTGGATGCGCTGCAGGTCGCGTTCGGCCTTCTGGGCCATGGCCTTGTCCTTGTTCAGCTGGGCCCGGGCCTTGTTGACGCGGGCTTCGTAGACCTTGGGGTCGATGATGAAGAGCGGTTGTCCGCGGCGGACGTAGGTGCCCTCCTCGAAGAGCATCTTCTCGAGGAAGCCCTCGACGCGGGCACGGATTTCGACGAACTGCTGGGCGCGGATGCGTCCGACGTATTCGCCGTAGATTTCGATGTCGTCCGTCCGGACGGGCTCCACCTCGACGACGGGCAGAACGGGCTTGGGCGGTTCGGGGCGGAAGATCCACCAAACACCTCCGGCAATCAGGATGACGCAGAGGCCCAGAATTCCCCACGTTCGCTTGGAGAAGCGGCGGATGCGTCCGCCGGCTTGTTTGCCGAGTTGGAGCGTGCGGCGTCCGGCTTGGGTCGCCTGCTTTACGATTTTCTCGCGTGATAGTTTCATGTTCAATAAAGTTCCGGATGTTTGCCTGGTTTCCGGGAGTCTGCAAAGGTACGAACTTTTTCCATAGGAAACGGATTTTTCGGCCAAATATGATGTTTTGGAAGAACTTTTTCCGCTTTTGGTTCTTTTTGTCGTGAAGTTCGGACCGCAGAGGGCGGGCCGGGGCATGACCCGGAGCGGGATATTGCCGGCCGGCGAGGAGGTGCGGTCGGCCTTCAGGGGTGCGGACGGTCGGCGGGAGGGCGTTACGGCAGCCCTACTCCTTGCCGGGAATGCCTCCCGGAAGCAGTGCGTGGCGGGCGAGAAAATCGTAGAACGGCTGTCGGTAGTTCTCCGAGATGGGGATCCGCTCCCGGTCGAAGCGAATCCGGTTGCGTTCGATCGTGTGGATCTTCGACGGCTGGACGATATACGAGCGGTGGACCCGGATGAAACGGTCGGCCGGAAGCTGCTCCTCGAGGCTCTTCAGACTCAGCAGCGAGACGACCGGATGGGCTTCGCCCTCGACGTGGATCTTCACGTAATCCTTCAGCCCTTCGATATAGAGGATTCTTTCGAGCGGAATCTGCTGCAGGCGATACTCCGTCTTGACGAAGAGGCTCTGCCGGAGATCGTCGCCGAACCTTCCGGCAGGTCCGGTCCCTTGTGTGGCTCTTTGACCGGATCCCTGTGCACCCTCTTGTCCGCCCCCTTGTACGGCAGGCGACTCCCCCGCTGCTCCGGCTGCTCCGGCCGGTGCCGCGGTTCCGACGCTTTGCGACGCGTTGCCGCCGGATTCCGTTTCTGCCGCCGCCGAAAGGCCGGATGCCCCGGCCGGGCTCTCCGCTCCGGAGTGCAGGGACTGTTCGGCGCGGCGTTTCAGATCGAACCACGCGAGCGCCTTGTTTGCCGCCGTCAGGAAGTCGTTATAGCTGATCGGCTTGAGCAGATAATCCATCGCCTGGACCCGGAACCCCTCGACGGCATACTGCGGAAAGGCCGTCGTGAAGATGACGCGCGTCTGCGCGGGCAGCATGCGCGAGAGCTCCATGCCGCTCAGACCGGGCATCTGGATGTCGCAGAAGAGCAGGTCGACCGGCTGCCGGCGCAGAGCCGTGAAGGCCGCCGTGCCGCTCCCGCAGGAGCCGACGAGCTCCAGAAACGGGGTCTTCCGTACGTAACTCTCCATCAGTTCGACGGCCAGCGGCTCGTCGTCGATGACCATGCAGCGCAGTTTCCAGTTCATGATTCCGACAGATTGAGGCACAGCAGTGCCGTGTAGGCGTCGCCCGAACGTCCGTACTCGAAGGTGTATCGTCCCGCATAGAGCATCTCCAGCCGTCGGGAAAGATTTTTCAGTCCGATTCCCGAGCCGCTGCGGTCCGAGGCGCCCGATTTGGGAAAGTAGCTGTTCTTGATGCGGCAGATCAGCTGGTCGCCGATTTCGTGGATGTCGATTGAGATGTAGGAAGGGCGGTCGTTGTCGACGCCGTGCTTGAAGGCGTTCTCCACCAGCGAAATGAACAGCAGCGGTACCACGGGACGCTCGGACGGCGCGTCGGGCAGCGCAAGGAAGAGCTTCACGTGACGCGGCAGACGGATGCGCATCAACTCGATGTAGTCGCGCAGGAAGTTGATCTCCGCCGCCACGGGAACCGTCGGATGACTGCTGTCGTAGAGCACGTAGCGCAGCAGACGGCTCAGATCGTGGACGGCCTGCTGGGCGCGGTCGGTGTCGAGCTGGATGAGCGAGTAGATGTTGTTGAGCGTGTTGAAGAGGAAGTGGGGATTCAACTGGCTCTTGAGGTTCTGGAGCTCGGCCTGCGTATGGCTGTGTTCGAGCTCCTTGCGGGCTGCTTCGGCACGGTACCATCCGCTGGTCATGCGGATGGCCACGCCAACCCCCACCACCAGCAGGTAGAGGGTCAGGTTGCCCGCGAAGAAGCGTACCGTATGCTGCCAGGGGCGTGCCATCGGCGGATGATGCATGTCGGGCGGCAGTACGTAGCGGAAGAGCAGGTGGACCAGGATCATCACCACGGCGATGAACAGCAGGTTGTAGCCCGTAAAGCGGCCGAAGCGGCGTGTGGTCAGATAGCGGTCGATCAGCAGGAAATAGTTCGTGTAGAAGACCGCCATGAACGAGATCGGGACGAGCAGGAACCGTACGTATTGCGGTCCGTTCATCAGCGGCCGGTTGGGACCGGTCAGGAAGAGCGGCATACAGAAGATCACGGCCCAAACCGTGATGTGGACCAGCCACCCGGTGAATTTCGATTGCGATGCGGTCATGGAACAAAGGTAATAAAAATTTCGGTCTGGGAGCGCCCGATTGCTGGTTCGGAAACCTCTCGGAGTCTCCTTCGCCCCTAAAGCCGGCTTCTTAAGCCGGTTATTCGTAGCGGATGGCTTCGATCGGGTCGAGCATGGCGGCCTTCTGGGCCGGATACCACCCGAAGAAGACTCCCGTGAGGGTGCAGACCGCGAACGAGAGGAAGACACTCCACGGCTGGATGTAGATCGGGAAGGCGGCGATCAGATTCACCGCAATGGCGGCTCCGACGCCCACGATTACGCCGATCAGTCCGCCCGTAACGCTGATCAGAATCGATTCGATGAGGAATTGCGCCAGAATGTCTATCCCCTTGGCGCCGATCGACATGCGGAGGCCTATTTCACGTGTTCGTTCCGTTACCGAGACGTACATGATGTTCATGATGCCGATGCCGCCGACCAGGAGCGAGATGCCCGCCACGGCCGCCAGCAGAACGGTCATCATGTCGGTCGTCGAGGTGAGCATTGAGGCCATCTCCTGCTGCGAACGGATCGAGAAGTCGTCCTCGTCCGAGGGTTTCAGCCGGTGGTTTTCACGCAGGATCTCCGTGATTTCGTCGATGGCCTGGTCGGTGTAGGCCTCGGTCAGCGCCGAGCAGACGATCTCCTGCAGGTGGGTGATGGCCAGAATACGTTTCTGGACGGTTGTGTAGGGGGCGATGATCAGGTCGTCCTGATCCATGCCCATGCTGTTGTAGCCCTTGCTCTCCAGGACACCGACGATCCGGAACGGGATGGTCCCGAAGCGGATGACCTTGCCCACGGGATTCTCCCCGTTGGGGAAGAGTTCGTCGACCACGGTCTTCCCGACCAGGCAGACCTTCGCGGCGGTCTTGATGTCCTGCTCCGAGAAGGTGTCGCCGTCATCGACGCGGTAGCGGCGGATCTCCAGGTAGTCGAGATTCACGCCGTAGACCGTCGTCGGGGTGTTGTTCGATCCGTAGACGGCCTGTCCCGCGCTGTTGACCGACGGCGAGACGTAGGTCACGTAGCGCGTCTTGGTCTGGATGTCCTCCAGATCCTCCAACTTGAGCGACTCCATGTCGTCGGCGCTCAGCTGCACGCCGCCCCGGCGGTCGCCGCCCGGGTGGATCATGATCATGTTCGACCCCATTTCGCTGATCTCGGCCTGGATGCTGCGTTTCGAACCCTGGCCGATGGCCAGCATCGTGATCACGGACGCTACGCCGATGATGATGCCCAGCATCGTCAGAAAGCTGCGCAGCTTGTTGTTGCTCAGTGCCTTGACGGCTATTTTGAAAAGATTCGCGAAGTTCATGGTCTGCTAATAATCCTCCTGTTTCGGCAGCCGGGCCAGCGCCTCGGCCGCACTCAAGATGTGTTCGTTGCGGGTGTCGCCGGTGATATGGCCGTCACGCAGTGTGATGTTGCGGCTGCTGTATTGTGCAATCTCGGGGTTGTGTGTCACGAAGATGATCGTGCGTCCCTCGGCGTGGAGCTGCTGGAAGAGTACCAGCACCTCGAAACTCGTCCGTGTATCGAGGTTTCCGGTGGCTTCGTCCGCCAGGATCACCGCCGGGTTGTTGACCAGCGCCCGCGCGATGGCCACACGCTGCATCTGTCCGCCCGACATCTGGTTGCTTTTGTGCAGGAGCCGGTCGCCCAGCCCCACGGCCTCCAGCGCCGCGATGGCCCGTCGCCGCCGTTCGTCGGCCTTGCACTGCGGATTGTACATCAGCGGCAGTTCGACGTTCTCGATGGCCGTCGTCTTCGGCAGCAGGTTGTAGTTCTGGAAGACGAAGCCGATCTTGCGGTTGCGCAGCGTCGCCCGCTGGTTCTTGTCCATCGTGCGCACCGACACCCCGTCGAGGTAGTATTCGCCCGAGGTCGGCGTGTCGAGGCATCCCAGCGTATTGAGCAGCGTCGACTTGCCCGATCCCGAGGTGCCCATGATCGTCACGAACTCCCCCTCGCGGATCGTGAACGACACGCCGCGCAGGGCGTGGACCGTCTCGTCGCCCACCTGGAAATTGCGCCGGATCTGCTCCAGCCGGATCACCTCCCGCTTCTCATTCCCGTCCATGGCATTTCTCCGTTTTATCCTCGTTCATCTGCGGTTGTGACCCCTATTTCTTCTTTTTGTCCGATCCCGGAGGCGACGGCATGAAGGGACTGCGTTCTGTCGTGGGAGCCTGTGGCTGCCAGGTGACCGCCGTCAGCTCCACGGCTACCGTATCGCCGTCGGTGAGTCCTTCGGTGATCTCCGTCAGATCGCCGCTCGCGGCTCCCGTCGTGACCAGGCACGGCTGCAACTCCCGGCCGCGCATCACCCACACCTCGCGTTTGCCCGGGGCCGAGGTTGCGCTTCCTCCGACGGTCACGCCCACTTCGCCCAGCAATTCCGCATCGGGCACGAAGCGCAGCGCCTTGGTCGGCACGGCCAGCGCCTGCTCCTTCTCGAGCGTATAGATCGTCACGTTGGCCGTCAGCCCCGGTTTGAGCTTCAGGTCGGGGTTGTAGGCCGTGATGACCACCTCGTAGGTGACGACGCTCGATTCGGTCGTCGCCTCGAGCCGCACCTGCTCGACCGTTCCGCTGAACATGTCGTCGGGATAGGCGTCGACGGTGAACTCCACGCGCTGGCCGTCGGCCACCTGCCCGATATCGGCCTCGTCGACATCGGCGATGACCTGCATCTGCGTCAGGTCGTTGGCGATGGTGAAGAGTGTCGGGGTCTCGAAGCCTGCCGCGACGGTCTGTCCCTCCTCGACGGCCCGGCTGATCACCACGCCGTCGATCGGTGAGGTGATGGTCGCGTAGCCCAGGTTGCGCTCGACCTTCACCATGGCCGCCTTGGCCTGGTCGTAGGCCGCCCGCGACTTCTCGTAGAGGTACGTGGCGTCGTCGTACTCCTGGTCGCTCACCAGCGCCTTCTCGTGCAGGGCCTTCGTCCGGGCGTAGTTCTTCGTCTGATAGTCGTACTCGGCCTTGCAGTTGGCCAGTTCGGCCTGTGCCGACTCCAGCTCGGCCTGCAGCGTCACCTTGTCCATCTCGGCGATCAGCTGGCCGGCCTTCACCACGTCGTTGTAGTCGACGTAGAGGCGGTCGATGATGCCCGAGACCTGTGTGCCGACCTCCACCTCGGTGACCGGTTCGACGGTGCCGGTGGCCGTCACCGAATTGCGGATCGTAATGCGGCTCGTCGGCGTGGTCTCCAGCGTGATACCCTCCCCTTTCGAAGGTCGCAGCACCAGCCACAGCACAATGGCTGCGATGACGACCGCCGCCGCAATCAGGATTCTTTTCCGTTTCATCTTATGTTGCTTGTTTTCAGTTGATCGTACGGGTGCCGAGCCCCTGGTAGATGTTCAGCAGCTCGATGTTCAGCAGCGCCATGTACTTGGCCTGCAGCACCTCCTGACGTGAGGAGGCCCATTCGTTCTGTGCCGTGATCAGTTCGACGGTGTTCTTCACGCCGAGGTTGAACTGCTCCTGCGTCAGGTCGAAACTCTCACGGGCATAGCGCTCCTTCTCGGTGGCGGCGCGGTACTGCGACTGGGCCGAAAGGGCGTCCAGGTAGGCCGATTCCACCTCGCGCAGCAGCGTCTTCTGCAGATCCTGCCACGAGAGGCGGCTGTTGGCCTCCTCGAGGCGCGCCTTGTTCACCGCCGTACGGTTGCGGCGGTTCGAGAAGATCGGCACGCTCAGCGTCAGACCGAGATTCTCGTTGAAGCGGTTCCAGATCTGGCTTCCGCTTTCGTATCCGCCGTTGGACATGTGGCCCGTGCCGATGCCGGCGGTAAGTGAAACGGAGGGATAGAACCCGGCCCGGGCCTGCCGAATACCCAGCTCCGCAGATTCGACGGCCAGTTTGCCCCGTTCGATTTCGGGCATGGCCTCCAGTGCCGTTGCATAGATTGCGGCTTTGGCGGGCAGGGACGACAACACCTCACTCTTTTGAATGGCAGGCGCGGCAAGGTTCATCTCCTCCGTTATGTCGAGCTCCAACAGCTGTTTGAGCTGAAGCCGGTAGTTGTCGAGTGTCGAGCAGGCCGTGGTGACCTGATAGAGATCACTCGCATATTGACTTTCGAGTTGTGCCAGATCGACCCGACTGATCGATCCCGCTTTCCAGAGCTCCTCGGCCCGGTCGCGCTGGGCGCGGGAGACTTCGGCCGTATTGCGGGCCACTTCGACCGCCTCGGCGGCATAGAGAGCCTGCAGATAGGCCTGCACGATGGCGATGCGGATGTCGTTCTCGGATTCGGCCACCGTGAGGGCGTCGATGCGGTTCTGCAGTTTCTGCTGGCGGACCGCCGTGCGGAGTTTGCCCCCTTCGTAGAGCGTCAGACCGGCATTCACACCATAGGTTCCCGTATAGGTGTTGCGGTCGGAGACGTTCGTCGAGGGATAGTTCGTGAAACTCTGGGTCGTGGAGGCTGTCAGCGACGGCAGCATGGCGGCTTTGGCCTCTTCGGTGTCTTCGAGCCCCGAGAGGTAGTTGTTGCGGCTCTGTCGGAGCTGGATGTTGTTCTCCAGGGCGTAACGCAGACATTCGTTCAGGGTCCAGGTCTTCGTCGTCGAGAGCGTATCGGAGGCCGGTATCGTTGCGGTCGGTTCACCGGTTGTGGCAACGGTGTTGCCGGCATGTTCCGCCGCTCCGGAGATACTGTCTGTCATCACGACTACGGGGCTGTCGGAGTCCTCACCGGGCGCTGCGGCGGCTATTCCGACTGCCAGCATGAAGCAATATGTCAACACGATTCGTTTCATTCAACTTTTGCCTTTCGGGTTTTGTCTCTTGTTCGGTCACAAAACTACATCTCGCGTTGCAGGCGCACAATTAAATTGGACGAAGCGGCGGATTTTGTCGACGAAATGTCTTGTGTGGTCGTTTAACCAATCTCTCGGAGCATCTTTTGCCGGGGGGGGGAAACTTCGTCCGGCATGAAAATAAGGTCTGCAACTACCGTGTTCGCAGGGCATGATCTGGACTGAATTGTAAAAAAATTGCAGAATGAGGATGAAAAATTTGGAGATTGACATTTTTTCGCTACCTTTGCACTCGCAATCCGCCAGAGAGCGGTCATGCATGCGGAAATAGCTCAGTTGGTAGAGCGCAACCTTGCCAAGGTTGAGGTCGCGGGTCCGAGTCCCGTTTTCCGCTCCAAAACAAAAGGGAGAACCTCTGAAAGGCTCTCCCTTTTGTTTTGTATGCCGGTGCATGAGGGACTCGGCACATGTGACCTCAAAGCACCCCTCCCAGGGGTCGGGGGTGTCTGCCAAAATTCGCGGAATCACTCGTGCGCAGCGCGAGTACGAGTCCCGTTTTCTGCTCCAGAGGGGGCCAGAAAGAAACCTCGATAGAAAGCAAAAAGCCTTGTATATCAGCAATATGCAAGGCTTTTTCTTATATTCTCCCACTCTTGTTGACGCAAAAGGCAGCAAGTATTTCAGATCTTAATCGTGACCTTTTTTGCTCGGACCGAAAATAGGTCACGATTTAGCTCTATTTCGCTGATTTGCATCTTTTTACTCTGCAACATTCCGGTGCTGAAGACGTTTAATTTACTCAAAAACCAAGCAGCCATGTTGCCACGAACCACCTTCAGTGTCGTCTTCTTCTGCAAGAAGACCAAAGTCACGAAAAAGGGCAAGGCCCCGATCTATGCCCGTATCACTACGACCGG
>NZ_CALUHA010000021.1:0-43227 GCF_944320325.1 Alistipes megaguti | reverse complement strand
CCAGCTGCTGCCGCGCATAGGTGCGCTGCAGGGAGGTCTGCGCAATCTGGTTCTTCAGCTCCCGCGACCGGTTCATGCGCGTCAGCCCCGCAAAGACCGGCACCGACAGCTGCACCCCCACCGAGATCGGATGGGTCCAGAAATAACGCGAATCGTCCCCGCTGCCGAAACCCATGAAGGGCTCCATGTCGTTGCCCGTCCAGGAGGCCGTGCCGAAGGCCGCCAGCGTCGGCAGACGTCCGGCGTTGGCCGCCCGCAGCGACCGCCTCAACAACTCCTCCTGCAGTTCGAGCATGCGCAGGCTGCTGTTGCGCGACACGTCGGCCGTCAGACCGTCGGTCCCGGCCAGCACCTCGCCGCGCAACGCGTCGAGCGACCCCTCGACCTCGATCTCCACCTGCTCGGGGATCGACAGGTACATCTTCAGCATCAGCTTGGCCAGCTTGATCGAATTCTCGGTCTGGAGGATCGTCGGCCGCAGGTTGCTCAACTGCACCTGGGCCGTCAGCAGGTCATACTCCGACATCAGGCCGTGGTCGTACTGCACCTGCGTGTCGTCGACCGTGCGCTGCACCGTGGCCTCCGATTCGCGCAGCACCGCCAGCGACTGTTCGGCCAGCAGGATGTTGTAGAAGGCCTTGCGCACCTCGGCCACCAGGTCGATGCGCGACGAACGCGCCGCCTCGACCGCCGCCGCACGCTGTGCGTCGTTCATCTTCAGTGTCCGGTAGACCGACGGCGCAAAGAGCGGCAGCGTCAGGTCGCCCTGCAGCGCAAAGGTGTTGTCGGCGCCGAACGACAGCCCGCCCCGCATCTCCGACTTGACGATCGAACGCGTATAGTTGCCCGAAGCCGTGAGCTGCGGCAGCAGCGATCCCCACGTCTGGCGCCGCACGTAGTCGTAGCGCGCGACCTCCATGTCGGCCACCTTCACGGTCGGGTTCTCACTCAGGGCCAGTTCGAGCGCCTGCTCCAGCGTCAGGCGCATCTGCCCCGCCGCATCAGAAACGCCCGCAAGGAGAGCAAGCATCCCCACGGCGAGCGTATACAGCATTTTTTTCATGGCGTGTCGGATGTTTTTGTCATGAGCTAGGATTTCGGCACTCCGCAGGCCGGCGAAACATAGCGTTTGCGGTAGTCGTCGACCAGCCGCAGCCCCTCGGGGGTCGATATCCCCCGGAAAAAGGTGCTGACGACCTGCAGGTAGGCCTCGCGTTCGCTCATGCCGTCGGGCAGCAGCAGATCCTTGCGGTCGGTGACCGCCGAGGCCGTATAGTAGAGGACCGAAATGGCCAGCTCGATATTGATCGCAGCGACAAACAGACCATCGGCAATGCCCCGTTCGAGCATCTGTCGCAAGTCGCGACGGCTCTTGGCCGCGCCTTCGCTCATCAGCCGATCGTACACCGCCGGATAGAACTTCCGCAGGCTGTTCAGCACGCGATGGATGGACTCCGAGTCGTTCAGCACGCAGTCCAGCACCCGGAACATCGCCTCGAGGACATTGCCCGCACCGGCTCCGGCCCGTTCCCGTTCGAGGCGTTTGCATTCGAACCAGTGTTCCATGGCCAGATAGAGCAGGCTCTCCTTGTCGCCGAAGAGCTCGTAGAGCATACGTTTCGAGACGCCCAGCTGACGGGCGATATCGTCCATGCGGACGGATTTGATTCCCTCCGACACAAACATCTGCATCGCCTGAGCGACGATACGATCCTTCTGATCCATGGTATAGAGTGTTGTCCGAATACAAAAATAAAAAATAAACCGGAACAACCAAAAGAGTTTTCCGGTTTATCCCGCAAAGATTCGGCCAAACCGTCGTCCGGCCGGGACCTGCCCCTTTCAAAACGAGCCTGCCCCTTTCAAAAAAAGCCCTCCCGCCCCGAAAGGACGGAAGGGTCAAATGGCGGATCAGGCCGCGATCGGAACCGGACCGGCCGCGATCAGAATTTGCGGATCTGCCCCGATCGGAACCGGACCGGCTGCGATCAGAATTTGCGGACAGGCCGCGTGATCAGCCAGTCGCAGAACTCGTAGTAGAGCGAGTGCACATTGTCGTTGGTGGAGTATTTCATGCTCCGCACGGCATCGTCGCCCACATAATAGGCCATGTTCTGCGTCTCCCAAGCGCCGTACTCCTTGAAATACTTCATGTAGCTGCGCAGACGGTCGGCCTTGACCGAATCGTTGAGCAGCGTGTCGTCGAACTCCATCTCCAGATTCATGTTGTACTTGCGCGCCAGCTGGCAGGCTTCGTCAAGCTGCGAAACCGGCGTGTTCAGATTGAAGAAATAATTGGGCTGGAGATAGGCCGTGTTGAACCCGAATTCGGCCCAGCGGTAGTATCCCTCCGCACCGAAATAGGGAATCCAGTTGAAGCTGTACTTGAGGCTGCTCAGGTAATCGCCGACCGGTTTGAGGATCTCGGACGAGGTCGAAGCCGTCTCGGCCACCCAGTAGAACCCTCCCAGTTCGATGTGCCGGTAGTTCTTGGCGTAGAAGCGCTCGCGGATCGAATCCACATACCACTTGACCGCCTTGATACGGTCTTCGGTCTCGTGGAAATTCATCGCCTCGCCGTCGAGGTTCCCCCAATAGACGCTCAGCTGCGAATTGGGGCCTTCGGTGATGATCGGCTCGGGGATGAAGATGACAACGCCCAGCTTCCGGTCTTTCAGACCCAGTTCATCCGACACCTCGGCATAGGCCTGCTCCAGGGCATCCAGCGGCGCTATCTCCGTATTGAGCCCCGTCTTCTCGAAATAGTAGTCGATCAGCGCCTGCCAATCCTCCTTGTGGGCCGAATTGAGGCCGTACCCGTCGGCAAAGGCCCTTTCGGTGGCCACCACTCCGTTGTACTGCCCCGAATACATGAACTCCAGGAACAGGAAGGCATCGAAAAGCAGATGCTTACCGCCCTCCTGATCCTCGTAGAGCAGATAGTCCTTGATGCGATCGGTATCCCACGTGCTCGAAGCCTTCCGGTGAGGAGACCCGCCGTAGGCCAGCACCATGTCGTAGTACTTCGGGATCGAGACCCGCTGTGCCTCGTCTCCGTAATAGTCGAGCTTCTCGTCCGACGACGATCCGCTGCCGGGCAGCTGTTTCGGAATCTCGTATCCGTTGCTGCATGCCCCCAGCAGAACAATCGTCATGGCCGTGAGCGTTCTTCCCAAATAACTCATATTCGTTGTGTATTTTCTGGTGAAATTTTGCGAAAGTTAGAAAAAAAAGGCGTTTATTCGAGCATCTTCTCGAAAAGATCCCGATCGTTCCTGCCGATGGTCGAGCCTTCGGTCAGATCCCAATACGAGGTGTTCATCTCCATGAGGGCCTGCGTGGTCACGATCCAGCTCTGGATCCACCCCGTCAGGGTCGACAGCGCACCCCAGCCCACATCGGCATCCGAAGCCCAGTAATCCCAGTTCTCGTAGTTGAAGGCCCGGAACCAGGCGCCGTCGACATTCCGCACCCGGTCGCTCTTCGCCTGGATGCGGATCAGGAAATCGGAGAGCTGCTCCGTGGCCCGGATCATCGTCTCGGAACCGGTCGCGTGAGCCGCCTCGTTCAGCCCGAAGAAGGCAAAGTTGCACGTATACAACATGTCGGCAATCGGATCTCCGTTGTCAAAGATCAACGGAGCCTCGCCCGTTCCGTAGGCCGCATTCGACGCAACCTTGCCGAACGAACCGTAGGAGGCATCGCCCAGCTCCTCGCGGATCGCCCCGCACGGCTGCTGGTTCTTGAGGAACTCCGACACCATGAACTCCAGCCATTGACGGTGCTCATCCGTCGGCGACACCCGGTAGAGCCATGCCAGCGGCAGAATCATCCGCGCCTTCTCCTGCTGCAGACCGTTCGTCCAGTTCCAGCGGTCGGGATAGGCCTCCATCATCCGCGAAATGGCATCCTCGCACATCGTCAGCAGCGGCTCGTAACCCGTCTGCCGGTAGAGCCACAGGTAGCAGGCCCACAGCCACGACTCGAAATGCGCATGCAGATTGATCAGATCGCGCTGGTGATAATAGCGCCAGCCGTGTTTCTGGATATCCTCCTCGAGCAGGCACCCGAAGCGGAAGCCGTGAATGCCCGTCGTCCGGTAATTGGCCAGAATCGCCTCCATGATCTTCCGGTCCCACTTGGGGTTGCCGAGCAGATCCGCCGCCAGCGTCATGCCCAGGATCGAGCGCGCATTGTCATCCCCGTAATAGGTGTTCCGCGTGGTGACCGCCCAGCTCAGAAGTCCGTAGGTGGGGCTCTTCGGGTCGTTGCGCGGCCCGTCGCGGAACTCGTCGAACGAATAGTCGACCAGATTCGACGCAATGCGCCGGTAGGACTCCCGGTCGAAGAGCTCGCCGGCGATGGCAAAGGCCATCGATGCCTCGCCCTGCACGTCGTTGCGCATCCAGTAGCGATAGGCCTGGCGGCCGTTGCCGTCGATGGCCGAGCAGTGCCCCTCGAGAATGCCCAGGGTTCCGTCGCCGTCGGCCGCATCGTCCGGAAGCGACGGCCCGACAGGCATCCGCCCGTCACCCTGGTAGCGGTCGAGCCACTGCGCCTTCCAGGAGGAGTCCACCAGGAAATGGCCGTTGAAGAACCACTGGACTCCCCGCCGCACCGAGGCCAGACGGGCCGAATCGGGCAGCTCCTGATGCTCGCCATAGGTCGGATGGACCAGCGACTCCCAGGTCCGGAACTTGACGGGATGCCCCAGAAGATCCCCCATGAGCGTCTCCCAGAAGGACTTCCACCGGAAATCCGGCGCAAAACGAACCCGTGCGTAGTTGCTCAGCTGCGAGGTGCTGACCCACAGATTCTCCTCCGCCTTGTAGACCAGCGGATAATTGGGCGTTTCGGCCAGTCCGTAGACGGCCGTATCGAAACCGGCCACCTTGGCAATGACCATCAGCGGATGCTCCGCCTGCTGGCGGATGTACCAGCCCCGGTTGACGGAGAGCAGATCCATCGGACACAGCTCCGGCGAGAGGCTGTCGACCACCACGACCCGTTCGAAGGTGATCGTGTCCGGCTGCGGAACAGTATCGCTCAAAGTGGCATATTCGGCAAAGACCCGCAGCCGCTTCTCGCGGATCAACGCCCGCTGGGCGGGGGTCAGCGCCTGGGCCCGCTCCGGATAGCCCGCGCTGAGCAGCAGCACGGCCGAAGCCTCCGGAGCCTGCTCCAGAACCCGCTGCACGTCATCCTTGCGGACTACGCGGTAGCCCTCGTCCTCGAGCAGCGAGAGCAGATCGTTCTCCCCGCCGGCGCAACAATAGACCGTATCGGCCTGTCGGCAACCCGGCAGCGCGAACAGCAACAGCCCGGCCAAAGCTCCGAGTACCGACCATCGCCTCATTCGGGTCGCATCAAATTTGAATTTTCTCCACATAATTTTGGTTGGGTAGTGAAACAATGTATCTCAGTTGATGGGTTTGCCGGGATCGGCGTCCCCGTCATTCGAACAGGGGCCGGTAGCGTTCATGAAGCCGGCGGCACACGGCCACCTCATCCCCGGCGGGATCGACCGCATACCGGTCCGAACCATCGGTCCAGCGCTTCTCGAAGTCCAGACAGGTCCTCTTGAAGGCTTCGCTGTCGAATCCCCGGCCCGAGGCCAGCGCCTCCCGCTCGGCCTCGTAGAAGAGGGCGAACCGATGGCGGTAGAAATCCCGCACCAGACCGGCCCACTGCTTGCTCGCATAGTCATTCAACGGACTCCCGGGCTTGCCCCACAGGGTGATCTGCGTCTTCGCATTCCACTCGTAGAGGACCTTCTCCGCCGCATTGGTCCCCAGGGCGCGGGCCGACTCGACCCACGGTCCGAGCAGGAACTCCCGACGCGTCGAGAGCAGCGTGTCCAGGTCGAGAATCAGCGTCAGCACCCGCTCCGTCCCGCGGTCGAAGGCCTCCGTATCCGCGGCGTGCCAGGCCCGCTGCGTCTCGAAATGCAGGCTGTCGAGCAGCTCGACCAGCGACTGCCGGGTCACATCCACCAGATCGTAGCGGAAGCCGTCGCTCGGCGCCAGCTCCTCCGCACGGCCGATCAGCAGATCCCACGCCCGCAGCAACGAATCCCGGACAAAGAAGTTCCGCGGACAGCTCAATTTCGCACGGTCGGCCTCGAAGACCGGACGCTGCGTCAGCACCGACTGCTTCCCGCCGTCGGGGTTCGTGTGGTTGGAATAGACCGAATGGAGCAGGCTCCGCCAGGCCTCCGACACGTCGGCCACCGTCGCCGAGGAAGCATCCCGCAAACCGTAGCGGTTGTGCAGATACCCATCGAGAAACGAGAGGCGGTCGACGGGCGTATCCCGCCAGACATTCTCCAGCATCAGTGCAAAGATAAACGGATTCTGGTTGATTCCCTCCATCGTAAGCCCGATTCCCTTCAGGTTTCCCGCCTCGGGATCGTGCAGCAGCCGGGCAGGTTCGCCGGCAACCGTATCGGAGGTGCCGCTCAGACATTGCCGCTGTCCGAAATTCTGAAGCATGCACCAGATCCAGCTCTTGCCGTGGAAGGACTCGGCACGCTGCCAGACGGGGCTGTAGTCGGCAAAGAGATCGAGCAGCAGCATGCGGTCGTCGGGAACGGCCCCGAGCAGCGCCTCGATCCGCTCCGGAGTCCAGAAATCGGACTGGTGGTAGAACAGCCACGCCTGCATGAGCCACACCGCCTGCGGATCGACCGACCGCATCCCCTCATAGACGGCTGCCGACATGCGGGCCAGATAGGTCGAATCGGAGTCCGGCGGCAGATTCTCGTTGAACGTGTCGGCCGTATAGAGATGGTTGGTGCCGTACGTGGCGATCTGCTCCTCGAGAAACAGCCGGGCGATGCGCCCGAACATCTCCTCCGAAGGATTCAGCAGCGTGACGGCCGGATAGTCGAGCCACTCGGTCTTGCTCACCTTCACGCCGGGAAAGTGCTTCTCGAAATCGGGCGGAACGTGCCCCGTAAAGGCCGGAAGCACCGGCATCATGCCCAGCGAACGCTCGCCGGCCAGGATGAAGCGCTGAAGCGCCTCGTGCCGGTCGATGAACCGCTGCGGAAGCGGCCCGCCCCAGCCGTCGAGATTCCCCATCCAGAACCAGTTGAAGAAGGCCGGACCGCTGAAAAACCGCTCCAGCTCCCGGTCCGTGAAGCCCAGACGACGGTAGACCTTCTGCCAGACCGTATTCTGTCCCGTCAGGGCCAGCGGCAGGTTGATGCCGTTGAGCGCCATGAAGTCGATCTCCTGCTGCCAGCGGGTCTCGTCCCACCAGCTGATCGAGTAGTTGAACGTGCAATAGTTCAGATAGTAACGGTAGGTGTAGGGCGAACTCTTCTCCTCGCGCGACTCCGGGCGCGGCAATCGCGCCGGAAGCTGCGTGTGACGCCCGCACCAGCTCAGATGGTAATCGCAGTAGCGCTTCAGATAGTCGTGCAGCGCACTGGCCACGCTCACCCCCGTATTGCCCTCGAGGACGATCCGGCGGTCGGCATCCGTATAGTAGGCAAACCAGTCCCGGCCGTTGCGCTGCCCTGAAGTGATGACCACCCGGAAATCGGAGGCATGTGACCCCGTAATCCGACCGACCAGCGCCTCGGCGGCCCTGGCCTGCTCGCGGGGCGTATATTCGGACTTCGGCGTCCCGCCCCGACAGGTGTCAATCCCCGCGAACATCGTGCCCAGAACAGCCAGCAGCACCACTGCCGCCCGGCGGAACACCCGCTGTGCGAGACGACTGCCTGCCTTCATTTTGAATATCTTCCAATCAAACATAATCCTTTTCGTCAAACCCGACCCCGCGCGGACAACTCCGCCGTCGGGCCGGATACAATGCGACCGGAGCGCCCCGGACGGAGAATCCCCGTCCGAGGCATCCCGACCGCTCTGTCAGACATCGCAATCTGCCACACGCTATTTGATTTCGTAGGCTGTCACGTCCATTTCGGAGAGTGCGAAACGATAGTTCCAGGCATCGTCTTCATGGTTATAGAGAGCCCGGTTCGTGAGCTTCAACCGATAGTAGCGCGACGTGGGGGCCTCATCGGCTTCGAACTCGATGATCGACGGAACCTGCGGATCGGTCGCTCCGGCAACGGGTGCCGGCAGCTTGGATTTCTCCGTCTCGTCGATGCGTCCAACAAACTCCCAGTTCTCCCACTGGCCGACATTCGGATCGACAGCCACATACTCCTGGGGCCGTCCGCTCGGGTGCATCTTGACCTCGATCTCGTCCGTGCCTACATACCGGTAGATGTCCACATAGACCGTATATTCCCATCTCGAATAATCCCAATAGGGCCACAGCGTGAGTTTGGCCAACGTCGTGGGACGGCCGAAATCGATGATCGGGGCGGCCGAATACTTGTCCTTGATCTCCTCGGGAATCACCTCGCCCTCATTCTCGACGTTCACGCTCATGCCGAAATAGGCCCAGTCCCCATAAGTCTGCCAGGCTTCGGCTCGCACGCCGTTCACCAGATAGGAGAATCCGAAGTTCTCGGTTACCCGGTCTGCCGGCAGATCGCCGTAGGTTCCGAGAATGGCGCTCATCTTCGTCTTGTCGGCCTCGTACTCGGTGACCACCACCTCGACGTTCACAATGGCCGAGATCGTGTAGGTGACATCCTCCTTCAGGTTGGACAGCACCAGCGTGATCGGATTGGTCAGGTCAGCCGACATCTCTTCGGGATACTTGTCCAGCTGGGCAAGCCGCTGCGCATACTCGAAGCGAAGCGTGATCTGCGACAGATCCACCTGCTTCTTGAACTCCAGCTGAACCGTGTGCTGCTGGTTGTCCACCCCGCCGTTCAGGTCGGCTACCGCCTCAACCTCCTCGCCGGTCTCGGGCGAATGGCCGACGGCCGTCACCGACTTGATGATATTCTCCAAGGCATGCTCGGGAATCTCTTCACTGAATTTCGCCTCCTTGTCGCAGGAGACCAGCCCTGCCGCGAGGATCAGCCCCGCAGCCAGAATGGATATGATACGTTTCATGGTTTTTGCTTTCAATTTTCGGTTCTACTCTTCAATTCTACCACTTGGGATTCTGAACCAGACCGGGACTCTTGTCCAGCTCCGTCTGCATGATCGGGAACAACGAGTAGCAATCCTTCCAGATACGGCGGTCGGCCGGATTACCGTCGTTCAACCCCGTACGCTTGTAGAAATCCGTGTAGGCAAAGCTGTTCGTTGCCGGATCGCCGCCCCGGACATTCAGACCCCAGATGGTCGCATCCTTGAGCACCGAACTTGCCAGCTTGCGGCGGCACAGCGTGAAATAACGGTCGCCCTCGATGGCCAGCTCGACCTGACGCTCGCGAATGATATACTTGCGCTGAAGCTCCTTGTTGCCCTCAAGCCCCGAGATCGTCGTATAGATGCTCGGCAGTCCGGCCCGCTTGCGCAGCAGATCCCAGTACTTGCGGATCTCCGGATCGCTCGGATTGACCTCGTTGAGCGCCTCGATATAATCGAGCAGGATCTCTCCGTAGCGGACGTACATCGTCACGTAACGACCCGTCGGGCTGAAATCGTTGATGCTCTCGTTCGGCACGATGAACTTCTGCGGGCACATGCCCGTGCGCGAATAAGAGTCCGTCTCGCCGGTGTTCGAGATGCCGCCGTAGTACATCTCGACCCGTCCGAAACCGTCCTGCTGGCCCGGCGAGTTGAAGTTGTCGCGGACCGCCTTGTCGGTCGAGTAGACCAGCTGGATGCGGTGGTTGTAGTTGATCGTGGCGTAGAATCGCGCCTCGCGGTTGGCAAACATGTAGCCGTCACCGGCCGAATGGCCCCACGCAACACGGTTCTTGTAGTCCTTGAGCAGCGCCGTGCGGTTGGCCCCCGTGGGATCATTCTCCAGGTCGTAGTTGTTCGGATTGAAATGGGGACCGTTCTCCGTCGCCAGGGTCAACTCCTTGGCTTCGTCCGGAACATACTCCGTTCCGTCCTCCATGTAGAAGGCATCCGCCAGATTGAGCGTCACGCCGATGATCAGCTGCGAAAAACCGTTCTTGTTGACCGGCGTGCAGTACTGCATCCACGTACTGCGGCCGCAGTGTCCTCCCACATTGAAGATCGATCCGAAGAGAACCTCCTTGTTCCAACCCACGTTGAACAGATCGTAGAACGACTTGAAGGGGTTGTAGTCCGAGGATTCGAGCGAAACGTTGTCGGCCGTATAGAGCCCGATGTGGTCGGGATTCTCCTCGGCCAGGTCGATCACGTCGCGGGCCGCATCGGCTGCCAGCTTCCACTTGTTCGGATCGTAGGTCGAGCTGGCCAGCGGCGTGCCGTCGTGGTTGCGGAAATCGGCATAGTCGGGGTTGCCGTTCCACTGCTCCGAGGCGGCCAGCAACAGCGCCTGCGCCTTGACGGCCCGGCAGGCCACCTTGGTGGCATGACCGCACTCCTCGGAGTCGGCCGGCCAGAAGGTCGGAAGCATCGCCTCGGCACGGTCCATGCACTCCACCACGTAGGAGATGCACTCGTCGAAGGGCGTTCGCGGCATGTTGGCAAAGTCCGCCGAGTTCGACGGCAGGCTACGCAACAGTACCACCGGCCCGTACAGCCGCAGCAGGTCGAAATAGTAGTAGCCGCGCAGGAAGATCGACTCGCCCACGTAGCGCGTTTTCAGATCCTCGGACAGCTCCTTGCACCGATCGATGTTCTGCTCGAAGACAAAGGTCGCACGGATAGCCTTGTAGTTGAGCGACCAGCGGTCCGGATAACCGAGCGATGTGGGGCTCCAGTCTCCGCGGGCCATGCCGTAGGGGCGCAGATTGGCCGAGGAGATCTCGATATCGTCGACGATGCCGATCCAGGGATCCTGCTCGGAACGGCACGCCTGACGAAGGGCCGAATAGCAGTTCGTAAGATATTTGAGGACTTCGGTCCGGTTGGTCCAGACCATCTCGTCGGTTTTCTGGTCGTCGGGCATCTTGTCCAGATAGTCACATCCGGCAAGCGCCGCCGCCATCGCAAGCATAATGATATATCTCTTCATAATCGGAATTGTTAAAAGGTGAGTCTCAGACCAATGTTGTACTTGCGGGAAAGCGGATACTGGCTTCCGTCCTGCGAACCCGTCTCAGGATCCCACATGTCCCACTTGGAGTGGGTCCAGAGGTTGCTGCCCACGAAGTAGATCCGAAGCGCCTGACATCCCCACGACTTCAGCCACGGAGTGCGCAGCGTATAGCCGACCTCCATGTCCGAAAGACGGATGAAGCTGCCGTCGTAGATCGTCCGGGTCGATTGAACCTGGTTGTTGGTCGAGCTGGCCGCCGAAAGACGCGGATAGCGTGCATTGGGATTCGGATTATCCACACTCCAGTGGTCGACCTGGTTGGCAAAGAGGTTGTTGAGTCCGATACCCTCGCGGAACGGGAAGTACAGACCGCCCAGATAGTAGGTCACGCGTGCCTGTCCGCGGAAGAAGAGTCCCAGATCCAGCCCCTTCCAGCGGAACTGTGCTCCGAAACCGTAGTTCACCTCCGGGATGTTCGAGTAACCGATGGCCACGCGGTCGTGTTCGTCCACCTTGCCGTCGTTGTTGTAGTCCAGATACTTGACATCGCCCGGACGAACCGTTCCGTAGGACTGCTCGGGACTCGACGCGATATCCTCCTCGTCCTTGAAATAGCCCAGCGCAATCAGACCGAAGCACTGTCCGATCGGACGTCCCGTCTCCATGCGCCAGGGATCCGTCTGAGGCTCATCCTTCTCGATGATCCGGTTGCGGGCGAACGAGAAGTTGCCGTACAGGCGGAAGTCGACCGGCCCGACATGGTGGTTGAATTCACCCGTCAGCTCGAAGCCGTGGTTCTTCACACGGCCCATGTTGGCCAGCGGCGTGACGTTGAGTCCGGCAATCGCCGAAATCGTCTGTCGCTGGATGAGAATATCCCAGCGGTTCTCCCAGAAATAGTCGAAGTCGAACGAGAACATCGAATTGAAGAGCTTGATCTCCATACCCACGTCCCGCTTGAGACCCTTCTCCCAGGTCAGATCCGTGATACCCTCCTTGTCCTCACCGGTTACGCCCGGGCTAATGGCATTCGGGCCGAAGCTGTGGGCATAGAGCGTACCGTCCGAGGCTATGATACCCGATCCCCACGTCGAAAGATAGGCGAAACGGTTGCCTCCGGCCAGTGCGTCGGAACCTACCAGACCCACCGATCCGCGGAACTTGAGGTGGTTCACATACGGCCGGATCGGCTCCCAGAACGACTCGTTGGAGACCAGCCAGCCCAGGGCGCCGGCCGGGAAGAAGCCGAACCGGTGTCCCTTCTCGAAGTTCTCCGAACCGTTGTAGCCGGCGTTGAACTCGGCAAAGTAACGGTCGTCGAACGAATAGGTCGCACGGAAGGCCAGACCCTGCTTGCGGTAGGGAAGCGAGAAGATCGCCGAGCCGGCACTCAGGTCCACGTAGTTGCGCTGGTAGTACATGGCCATCGCACCCACACGGTGCCGATCGTTGAAGTTGCGGTCGTAGTTGATCTGAGCCTTCAGCTCATCGGCCCGGTTGCCCGTCGTGGAGTGTCCGTAGGAGAGGAACTCCTGACCTTCACGCACCGAAAGATCGTAGAGACCCGTATCGTCATTGACCCCAAGAACCATATAGGTCGACGAGGTCTTGGTCCGCGCCTGGATCGACTGCGTGTAGTAGTCGTACGAGAAGGAGACGTTCGCACTCAGTCCCGGCGTCAGCATGCTCAGATCCTGCTTGAGGATCACCTGCGAGAGAATCTGCGTATTGTAGGTCTTGTTGTATCCCGAACCGAAGAGTCGCTCGGCCGGGTTCGTGCCGCCGGTCGAGGAGGTTCCCCAGCCCCACTCCACTTCGCCGGACTCGTCGTAGCCGATCGGCACCCGTACGGGCATCGACGTCGGGTTCATGTTGTAGACGTGCGTGAACAGCGAACTCACCTTCGACGAATATTCCGTCGACGAAGCAACCGTCGCCGGCTGGTGGGCATCGGTCATGTTCGCACCGAGCTCCAGCGTCAGAACCGTGCTCTTGGTCAGGTTCATGTCGATGTTCGAACGGAAATTGTAGCGCGACACGTGGATGTTCGTGCTGTAATCCGTATCGGGATTGGTGTAGAGGTTGCCGTTGTCGCGGATGTAGGCCGCCGTCACGTAGTAGCGCGCACGCTCACCGCCGCCCCGGATGCTGATCGAGGCCGAGGCGTTGCTCGAATTCTTGGTGAAGATCTGGTCCATCCAGTTCACATTCGGGTAGAGATAGGGATCGGATCCGTTTGCCGTGGCGGCAATCTGCTGGGGCGTGTAGAACTCGGAGCCCAACGCCTCGTTGTACATGCGCATGTAGTTCGGACCGTCGATGAACTGCGGCAGCTGGCCCATGCGCGAAACACCGGCCTCCATCTTGACGTCGATCTGAGGCGTCTGCGCCGCCTGACCCTTGCGCGTGGTGACCAGCACCACGCCGTTGGCCGCACGCACACCGTAGACCGCCGTGGCCGATGCATCCTTCAAGACGGAGATCGACTCGATCTCCTCGATGGCCAGATTGCTCATGTCACGCTCCACGCCGTCGACCAGAATCAGCGGCGCCGTGGCATTCAGCGAGGAGAGGCCGCGAATCCAGAACTCGGCATTGTCCATGCCCGGCTCACCGCTGCGCTGAACAACCACCGCGCCCGCAATCTTGCCGGCCAGCGAGTTCGTCAGGTTGCGGTTGGGGATCATCAGCTCGTCCTTGGCTACCGACGAGATGGCTCCGATGACGGAGGCCTTGCGCTGATGACCCATACCTACGACCACGGCGGCTTCCATCTCTACGGTGTCCTCCTCGAGAACCACCTCCAGGGCCAGACGCCGGGGTACGGCCTGCTGCTGGGGCTTGTAGCCCAAAAACGAGAAGTCGAGTTTGGAGTCCAGCGAGGGCACCTCGATCTCATAGTAACCGTTGGCATCGGTTACCGTACCGGTCGTCGTTCCCGATACGACGACACTCACACCGGCGATGGGTTTTCCCGAAACGTCCATCACCTTACCGCGGACGATCAGCTCGTCCTGTTCGGCGGACGCCGCCGCAATCCGCCCGCTCCGTGCGCCCGACTCCGCGGCCTCGACCATGGCGGGCATCGAAAACAGAACGAACAGTCCGATGCAGAACAGCGTCTTCATGTTAGTAGTTTTGTCTGTCATATTGTTGAGTTTATTGAGTTGTTGTTCAGGTTGTGTGCGCGAATGACCCGCCGGTCAGTTCTCGATCCGGGAGAGGATCGTCGATATTTGATACAGGCCTCTGGGTACATGGAAGCAGCCCTTCCATTTGCCCCCCTTGAGCGGAAGAAGCACCTCCCCGCGGCGGTTCAGATAACCGAACCACTCGGGATACTCCTGATCCCGGAAATGGGTCCACATGTAATCGTCCAGCTTCTCGAACCACTCCAGACACTTCGCATTGCCGGTCAGCTGGTAACCCTTGATCATCGCGATGGCCGACTCGAGATGCACCCACCAGAGCTTCTGGTCCCACTCAAGTTTCTGGGGCGGATAGCCGCAACGGTCCATGAAATAGAAGATCCCGCCGTACTGCTTGTCCCAGCCCCGCTCGATGACCGACAGCGAGATCGACACGCACTTCTCGATGAGCGCCCGGTCGTTCAGCCGCAGCCCCAGATTCATCATGAACCACAGCGCCTCCAGATCGTGGCCCGGGTTGATCTCGCGGCCTTCAAAGCAGTCGATCAAGCTCCCGTCGCTGGCGTTGACATTCTCGACCATGCAGCCCAGCTCCGGGCGGTAGAACGTCCGCAAGATCTCGTCCAGACAATCCTTGATCGTGGTATCGAGAATCTGCTTGTCCTCGAGAATATCCTCAACCTCCAAGGCCATGTTGCAGATGATCATCGGAAGGGCAAATCCCTTCATCGCCCGGGTGCTTGCGATCGTCTTCTCCCAGATCCCCTTGGGCGAGTTGCGCCGTTCGAGGATGCGGCGGAAGGTCTGGCGCGCAATCTCCGCATATTCGGCATTGCCCGTCGCCTTGGCCAGCTGCGCGAAGGCCATGCAGGCAAACGTGTTCGAGAAGATGTTGTAGGGCTGAACCAGCGGCCGGCCCGCCCGATCGAGCGAAAAATAGAAGTCGTAGTTGCCGTTGTGGCCGTGCTTCTTCAGGAATTCGGCCCCGTGGACGGCCACGTCGAGCCACTCCTGACGCTTCTCCAACTGATTGTACAGCATGGCGAACATCCACACTTCACGCCCCTGCAACCAGACGAACTTGTCCGTGTCATAGACACTGCCGTCCCGGTTCAGACAGGTAAAATAGCCCCCGCACTCCCGATCGAGCGAATGATTCACCCAGAAGGGAAGCACGTTGTCGAGCAACTCCCGCCTGTACCTCTCGGATGTTTTCTTTAGATCCATAAGCTTTTATCGTTTAATTACCTGGATTCCGTCTTGTGCGCATACCAGTATGCCTCGATCTCCTCCAGAGACTTACCGGTCGTCTCGGGAATGAGTTTCCAGACGATCAGCATGTAGGGCACGCAGATCACCGCAAAGAGCAGGAACGTACCCTGGGGTCTGAGCGTCTCGAGCAGCACGGGGGTCAATTGGCCAATGAGCCACGTACCGATCCAGAGCGAAAACTCCGCAATCGACATGGCAATCCCCCGCACCCGGGATGGAAACATCTCGGAGAGCAGAACAAATATGACCGCACAAATCGAAATCGCACAAAAGAATATGTACAACAGAAAAAACACCAGAAGAATGTAGCTCGAGAGCGCCCGGCCGAACTGAAAATACCAGGCTATGCCGAGCAGCGTGACAATCATGCCCGTCACCCCGAAATAGACCAGCCGCTTGCGTCCGACCCGGTCGATGATGAAGAAGGCGATGAGCGTCGTGACCACATTCACCAACCCCACCAGCACCTGGTAGAAGAGCGAATCGCCCGAGGCCAGCCCCGACTCCTCGAAGATCGAGGGCCCGTAATAGAGAACCGCATTGACCCCCATGAACTGACCCAGGATGGCAATGGCCGCTCCGATCAGCACGGCCTTGCGGATCGGCGGCCGGGAGACGGTCTTCAGCTCCGCAAGCAGCGAACGCTTCCCGTTGCCCCGCATCGAAAGCCACACGGGACTCTCGGGAATGAACAACAGCAGCACGATGAACGCAACGGCCGGCAGCGTCTCGGCGAAAAGCATCCCCCGCCAGCACTCGTCGACGAAGACCTTCGCGAAGAGCCCCTCACGGATCCCGTCGGCCGTCTGCGCATACTCCAACAGAAAATAGTTGACTACATACGCCGCCAGGAATCCGACGGTGATGGCCAGCTGATAGAGCGATACCAGGCGTCCGCGGTGCCGGGCCGGTGCGATCTCGCTGATGTAGGCCGGCGCCACAACGGCCGAGATACCGATGCCGATACCCCCGACCACCCGATACAGAACAAGAGCCGCAAACGAATTGCTGACCGTACACCCCACGGCCGAAACCGTATAGAGAATCGACGAGAGGATCAGCGCCCGTTTGCGCCCGACCCCTTCGAGCAGTCCCGAACCCAGTACGCCGACGATCGAGCCGAACAGCGCACAGCCCACATAGGTGCCCTCCATCGAGGCCGTCAGGTGAAACTGGTTGACCACCATCGAGATCGTTCCGGAGATCACCGCCGTATCGTAGCCGTAAAGGCCGCCGCCGAGCGCCACCACAAAGGCTATGAAATAAAAATAGCTCATCGACCGCTCGATTTCCATGTTTCGTTTGGGTTCCATCATCTCTTGTTCGGTTTGTTCATCACAAATAAAATACATTTGAAATAAAAAAATAATTTTCTTGATTCATTTATTAAACAGCCGGCGATCTTATACCACAACATACTGTTATACAGATAAATAAATAAAACATACTTGTATTTATATAAAAAATCATTTTTTATTTTAAGATCAAAAAGTTGCCTTTTTTAATAAAATGATTTATTTTTATATCAAAATTGATCCTCCTGCCATGATCTCCAATTCAACGCTTCCGCGCGAAGCCTTCTCCGGTTCCGAAAAACGGTATGCCAATGCCGCCATGAAAAAAAGCATCATCGACTGCTTCTTCCAGCAGGGACAACTGATGATCCCCGAGATTGCCCGGCTCACCGGTTACAGCATCCCGACCATTGCCCGATACGTCCGCAACGGCGTCGAGGCCGGCTACGTGCGCACCTCGAAAACTTCGCCCCAATCACAGCTCCGCGGCCGTAAGGCCACCTGGTACAGACTCAATCCCGATTCGGCCTATTTTCTCGGCGTGGACCTCAAACACTACATGATGGTCATCAGCCTGATGAACCTCGAGGGCGACACCGTCGCCGAGCAGGAGTACCGGGAGCTCCAGTTCGCCAACACGCCCCAGTTCTTCGAATCCATGTGCCACCAGGTCTGCGACTTCATCCGGAATTCCGGCGTGCAGGAGCGCATCGCAACGGCCTGCTTCAACATATCGGGCCGCGTCAACTTCAGAAAGGGTCTCAGCCACAGCATCTTCGCCTTCGAAAACAACGAAGACAAACCCCTGGCCGAGATTCTCAGCGACGGGATCGGCGTCCGCTCCGTCATCGAAAACGACACGCGTGCCATGCTCTACGGCGAATTATACAAGGGAAACATCAAGGATTACAAGGACTGTCTCTATGTCAACGTCAGCTGGGGACTCGGGCTGGGCATACTGACCAATGGCGAGATCTATCGCGGAGCGGATGATTTCGCCGGTGAGTTCGGGCATACAAAAGTCTTCGACAACGAAATAATCTGTCATTGCGGGAAAAAGGGGTGTCTCGAAACCGAGGTGTCGGGCAATGCCGCCATCCGAATCCTCTCCGAACAGCTCGCCGCCGGAAAAACCTCGATCATCAAGCCCGGCAGGACGGATTCCGACTCTCCTTCGATTCTGGACATCATCCAGGCGGCCAACAACGAAGATCCGCTTTGCCAGGACATCATGGAGGAGATGGGTCGGAAACTCGGCCTGCAACTGGCCAATCTCATCAACATCTTCAACCCCCGGGCCATCATCATCGGAGGAAGCCTCTCGAAGGAGAACGACATTCTGTTGGAATCCGTCAAAATGAGCATCAAGAAGTATTCGCTCAAGCTCATCCATCGCAATCTGGTAGTCGTCAACTCCTCCAACCCCGACCGGATCGGCGTGACGGGGGCCTGCCTGATTGCCCGGGAGAAATTCGTACAGGACAAGTTGACCTGGATCTGAACACCGGTTTGCTGATTCGAAGAAGCGGGCCCGGACGACGATCGTCCGGGCCCGCTTCAGTGTTGGATCGGCCTCAGGCCGCTGTGGCATTCTCGAGTTTGCGCATGATCGAGAAGATGAAGAGCGCCGAGAGCAGGCACAGCACGATCAGCACGCTCCAGACCATCCACAGCGCCATGCCGCTGCCCCACAGATAGCCGATCAGCGAGGTGGCGTAGTTGCCGATGGCCGTGGCGGCGAACCAGCAGCCCATCATCATACCCTTGTACTTCGGAGGGGCCACCTTCGAGACAAACGAGATTCCCATCGGCGAGAGCAGCAGCTCGGCGAACGTCAGCACCAGATAGGTCGAAATCAGCCAGTTCTGCGAGACAAACTGATCACTCGCCCCGGCAGCCTTCACCTCGGCCGGCGACATCAGTCCCACCGAACCGATGGTCAGGATCAGGAAGCCCAACGCGGCGATGATCATACCCAGACCGATCTTGCGCGGAGCCGAAGGCTCCTTGCCCTTGCGGGCCAGGGCCGTGAAGATGGCCACCGAAATCGGCGTCAGACCCACCACGTAGAAGGGGTTGAACTGCTGGAACTCCTGCGGCAGGATGTGAACCGGATCGGGCGTAAGCGTATAGCGGTAGATCAGCACGCCGGCGGCTACGACCACGGCGGCGGCCGAGATCAGTTTGCCGCGCCCCTTCTCCGACTGGAAGAAGCCCACGATGCCGTAGACTCCCACCAGCACCAGCACCAGATTGAAGATATCGAAGCCCATGCGCGTAATGCCCGTCGCCTCGGAGGTCGTGTAGTCACGCGCGAAGAAGGTCATCGTCGAGCCGTTCTGGTGGAAGGCCATCCAGAAGAAGATCACCACCGCGAAGACAAGCATCAGCGCCGTGATGCGCGACTTGGTCTGTGCCGGAGTCAGTTCGGCCGTCTTCACACCGGCCGAGGTGGCGGCGGCTGCCTGCTGCTTGGCCGTCACGTCGGCATGCTTGAACGTCTTGCGGAAGCCCACGTAGATCAGGTAGGAGACAACCAGCGAGAGGCACGCCACACCAAAGCCCATGTTGTAGGCCGTCGAAAGCTTGTCGATATAGTGGCGCGAGAATTCGCCCAGATCGGTGATCGTCGTACTCATCGAGGCGGCCAGCTCCTGCAGTTTGGCCAGCGGTTCGGCGGGCATCTGATCGCCCAGCTCGAGGTACTGGTGAGCCAGGGCCGGAATCTGTCCGTTGTAGATCAGACCGTCCTGGGCCAGGAAGTGGTTGGTGATCCATTTGGCCATGCCCGGGGCGAACATCGCGCCGATGTTGATGGCCATATAGAAGATCGAGAAGGCGTTGTCGCGTTTGGCCTGGTAGGCGGGGTCGTCGTAGAGGTTGCCCACCAGCACCTGGAGGTTACCCTTGAAGAGGCCCGTACCGCAGGCGATCAGCGCCAGGGCGCCGAACATCATCGCCTGACCCGCAAAGCCCGTACCCGTCGGGATCGAGAGCAGCGCATAGCCCGCAAACATCACGAAGATTCCCAGCGTGACCATCTTTCCGAAGCCGAACCGGTCGGCCAGAATGCCGCCGAAGAAGGGCATGAAATAGACCGCAGCCAGGAAGATGCCGTAGATCTGGGTCGTAACCGCTTCGGTGTAACCGAATTTTGCCTGCAGAAACAGCGTGAAGATCGCAAGCATGGTGTAGTAGCCGAAGCGCTCGCCCGTATTGGCCAGCGAAAGGGCGTACAAACCTTTGGGTTGTCCTTTGAACATAGTTGATTTTGGATTTTAGAGAGTGTTGCTTTTTTGGTTTGACCACAAATTTAGAATTTTTTTCGAGAATTACGAAGAACACGGGTTACCGTTTCGCAAAAAAAGGGGCCCAAAATCCGCATTTTTCACCGACTGACCCCGCCGATCTGAAAAAAATCCGCTCCCGATCCGACAAAAAACTCCCCGGCAGATGATGCCCGGCTCCGGGATTTTTCGTACATTTGTATAAACGACTCCCCTATGGAAAAAGAGAATACGACCCCGAAACGACTCCCGATCGTCGAACACGACGAGTGGCTGCAGCCCGTCGAGGAGCAGATGAACGAGCGCCATGCCCGCTACAGGGCCAAAATGGACGACATCGTCCGCTCGGCCGGCTCGATCGTCGACTACGCCAACGGCTACCGCTACTTCGGCTGGCAGTGGGACCCCACGCTCGACGGATGGTGGCTGCGCGAGTGGCTGCCCGGGGCGCAGGACGTCTACGTCTTCGGCGACTTCAACAACTGGCAGCGCACCGAGATCCGCATGCACCGTGACCAGGCCGGGGTCTGGAGCGCCTTCTTCCCCGCGGCGATGTACCGCGACCGACTTACCCACGGATCGCTCTACAAGATCCATGTCCACGGCGATAACGGCTGGATGGACCGCATCCCGGCCTATGCCCGCCGCGTGGTGCAGGACGAGCAGACGAAAAACTTCACCGCCCAGTTCTGGCAGCCGGCCGAGCCCTTCGACTGGCAGGGCGACGCCTTCGACGCCTCGACGCTCGGCAGCCTGCTCATCTACGAGGCTCACGTCGGCATGGCCCAGGAGCGCGAAGGGGTGGGCACCTACCGCGAATTTACGGAGAAGATCCTCCCGATCATCAAGCGCGACGGCTACAACGCCGTGCAGCTGATGGCCATCGCCGAACACCCCTACTACGGTTCGTTCGGCTACCACGTCTCGAGCTTCTTCGCCCCCACGTCGCGCTGCGGAACCCCCGAGGAGCTGAAGGAGCTGATCCGCCGCGCCCACGAGATGGGGCTGGCCGTCATCATGGACCTCGTCCACGCCCACTACGTCAAGAACCTCAACGAGGGAATCAACGAACTCGACGGTACGGACCACCTCTACTCGCGTCCGGGCGAGGAGGGAAACCAGCCCTACTGGGATTCGAAACTTTTCGACTACGGGAAACCGGAGGTGCAGCACTTCCTGCTCTCGAACGTCAAGTACTGGCTCGACGAGTTCCACTTCGACGGATTCCGCTTCGACGGCGTCACCTCGATGATCTACCACCACCACGGTTACGTCACGTTCGATTCGCGCGACCGCTACTTCGACGCCGGCGTCAACGAGGATGCCATCACCTACCTCACGCTGGCCAACCGCCTGATCCACGAATTCCGCCCGGCGGCCGTCACCATTGCCGAGGATGTGAGCGGAATGCCCGGCATGTGCATCCCGATCGACGACGGCGGCATCGGATTCGACTACCGTCTCGGCATGGCCATCCCCGACTTCTGGATCAAGCTGCTGAAGGATATTCCCGACGAGGAGTGGAACATCTGGGAGATGTGGTCCGTCATGACCGACCGTCTGCCCCAGGTCAAGACCGTCGCCTACGCCGAATCGCACGACCAGGCCCTCGTAGGCGACAAGACCATCGCCTTCCGTCTGATGGACAAGGAGATGTACTTCCACATGGACCGCGCCTCGCAGAACCTCATCATCGACCGCGGCATGGCCCTGCACATGATGATCCGGCTGATGACGATCTCCACCGGCGGACAAGCCTACCTCAACTTCATGGGCAACGAGTTCGGGCACCCCGAGTGGATCGACTTCCCGCGCGAGGGCAACGGCTGGAGCTATGCCCATGCGCGGCGGCAGTGGTCGCTCTCGCGCAACCGTCTGCTGCGCTACTCGTGGCTGGGGGATTTCGACCGAGCGATGATCCGGCTGGTCAAGAAATACAGGGTCCTCGCGGACGGCTATCCGTGGAACCTGCTCATGGACGAGCACAACAAGACGATGGCCTTCTCGCACGGACGGCTGCTCTTCGTCTTCAACTGGCACCCCACGGCCTCGATCCCCGACTATGAATTGCCGGTGCAGGGCCCGGGCAAGTATGTGCCGATCCTCTCGACCGACGAGCGGCGTTTCGGCGGGCAGGAGCGGCAGTCGATGGACTCGGAGCACTTCTCGTTCAACGTCACGGGCGACGACGGGAAGGAGTACCCCCGCATCCGTATCTACAACACCTCGCGCACCGCAACGGTCTACCTGCGCAAGCGGTAGCAGGCCGGAGGAGGGGGCTGCAGGAGGGGGCTCGTAAAGGGGCAACCCGGCAAAGGGACGAACCGGCGAACCGACAAAGGGGCAACCGGCGAAGGGACGAACCGGCGAACCGGCAAAGGGGCAATCCGGCCAAAAAGCAATCCGGCTAAGCACCGGCAATATCCGCAAAAAAGGCGGCGATCCGCATGGGATCGCCGCCATTCTCCATTCAGTGAGCCGGAGTCATCCGCCCGGGTCTCTACGCGCCAACCAGCGTGCGGGCCACCTCAAGCGCCGCCTCGTAATCGGGCTCGTGCGTCACCTCGGGAACATACTCCACGTAACGCACCCGATCGTCCCGGTCGACCACCACCACGCCCCGGGCCAACAGCCGGAGCCCCTCCAGCACAAAGCCGTACTTCATGCCGAAATCCAGCTCGCGGTAGTCCGACAGGACATGCACCCGGTCGATCCCCTCGGCCGCGCAGAAACGTTTCTGCGCAAAGGGCAGATCCACCGAAATCGAGATCACAACCACCTCGTCGCCCAGCTTCGAGGCCTCGCGGTTGAAGCGGATGTTCTGCAGCGAGCAGACCGACGTGTCGACCGACGGGAAGATGCTGTAGATACGCACCTTGCCGCTGAAGCGATCCGACGGTACCGGCTGCAGCGCAGCATCGGTCAATGTAAACGAAGGGGCCTTCTCCCCTACCTGGCAGTGGCGGCCCTCCAGCTTCACGGGCCGGCCGCCGAATGTCACCTGATAATCCATCTCGTAAAATTTAGTTAGGTTTTAAAAATTTTCCCGCAAATCCGGTGCCGCAGCCATTTGCCGCCAGCATCCGCAAAGACTCCCATCCCAGGGTCCCGATATCCGGTATGCATGCCGGAGTCGGACACCGCCGCGGGATCAGCCCTGCGTCGTGATGCGGCGCACCGCCTCGCCTACCCGGGCGTAGAGATCCGGCAGATCCACCCCGGCAATGCGGCGGTTCTCGACAACGATCCGTCCGTCGACCACCACCGTCTCGACGTCCGAAGCCTTGCCGCAGTAGGCCAGATTCGACGCGACGTTGTGAATCGGCTGCAGGTGGGGTTTCTGCAGGTCGACGACAATCAGGTCGGCCAGCGCCCCTTCGCGCAGTACGCCCAGCTCCCCGTCGGCATACCCCATGGCCCGGGCTCCGTTGGCCGTGGCCATCCGCAGCACCTCCCAGGCCGGGAGGGCCGTCGGGTCTCCCGTAGCGGATTTCTGCAGGAAGGCCGCCGTACGCAACTCCTCCCACATGTCGAGGTCGTTGTTCGAACAGGTGCCGTCCGTGGCCACCGTCACCAGAGCCCCGACCCGAAGCATCTTCTCCACGGGAGCGACGCCGCTCGAGATCTTCATGTTGCTCTGCGGATTGTGCGATACGGTCACACCCCGTTCCACGAGCGTCGCCAAATCGGAATCCGTGACATGGACACAGTGGGCGCCGATCATATGCGGTCCCAGAAGCCCCAGGGCATCGAGGTGTGCGACCGGCGTGCGGCCATAGCGCTCGCCCACGATCCGGATCTCGTCACGCGTCTCGGCGATATGGGTCATCATCCCCAGATCGAGCCGCTCGGCCAGCTCCCGTCCCCGCACCAGATTCTCCGGCGAGACCGTATAGGCCGAATGGGGCGCCACGGCGATCCGCACACGGCCGCTTCCGGCGGCGGCCCGTTCGACGGCCCGCTCCACCTGCGGGAAGACCTCCCCGATGTTCGAATCGAAGTAGTTGCAGCCCAGCACCGCCCGGATCCCCAGCCGCTCGGCCACCTCCACGCACCGATCCTCGTCATAGTACATGTCGACGAACGACGTCACGCCGCCCAGCAGCATCTCGACGATGCCGAGCGTCATGCCCAGCGCCACCTCGTCGGGCGTCTGCCGCGACTCGAAGGGCCAAATGTAGTCGTTGAGCCACTCCATGAGCGTGATGTCGTCGGCATAGCTGCGCTGAAGGGTCATGCCGGCGTGGCAGTGGGTGTTGATCAGCCCCGGCATGAGGAGTTTGCCGCGGCAGTCGATCTCGCGCAGACCGGCGTGTGCCGTGCGGAATGCCGCAGCCTCCGTCTCCGAGTCGGTCACCAGCGTCAGGCGGTTTGCGTCGATGCCCACCCAGCCTCGGAACGTGCGGGGGGCATCCTCCGCCGAGGTCATCGGCAGAACCGTAGCATTGGAAAAGAGTAGTGCCATCGTATTATATAGATATATGGTATTACTTGTTTCTGGGTTTCGGGGTTTTCGGACGCGTCTCCCGGCTGCGTTCCAGCTCCTCGTCGTCGAGCGAATTGCCCTGCACGGTGAGGATGTCGCGCCCGTCGACCGAATTGGAGTAGATCTGGATCACCTTGTTGAAGGCGCCGGGTTCACTCTTGTGCGGCTCGTAGATGATGCGGATCACCCCCGAATCGGCCGGAGCCACGGGGCGCTTCGAGAACGACGCCCGGATGCACGAACACGACGTGATGACGCGCACCAGCACCAACGGCCGTTCGCCGTCGTTCACAAAGCGGAATTCGTGCACCAGATCGTCGCCCCGGCGCGGCACGTCGCCGAAATTCCACGACGTCTCCTCCAAACGCAGATGGGCGCCCGCTCGCTGCGGCGCCTCACGACCCGCACGGGCGGGTTTTGCCGCGTAGGCCCCCGTCATGAGGAGGCTCCCGAGCAGCACGAGCAAAATTCGTTTCATCGGTTCATCAATTCAGTGTGAATACATAGGTTATCGTTCCGCCCTGCACCGCGGCACGGCTCTCCGTGAAGCGCGCCTTGAGGGCCGCCTGACGCGCCGCTGCAACCAGTTCCGGAGCATCGGTCGTCGAACCCACCGGTTCGTAGGAGGCTCCCGTGACCCGGCCCCGCGCGTCGACCGTCACCCGGATCACCACCTTGCCGCTCTTACCGCCCGGGTAGGACGGACGCGGCAGGTCGCCCACCAGTCCGCGACCCTGGAGCCCCTTGTCCAGCTGGTCCAGTCCGTCGGGATTCAGACCCGGACCCCGGCCCGAAGCCTTGTCCTCGCCCTCCCGGGCGCGTGGATTGCCCGCATTGTCGGGTTCGTCCGCCCCGCCGCGGTTCATCTTGAAGAGTGCCTTCGGATTCGGGGTCTCGGTCACCTCGTCCTTGCCCGCAGCCTGGGCCACCTGCTCCACCGGAGCAGCCTCGTCGTGGACGCGCGGCTCCTCGGCCACCTGCACCGGAGGCCGCGGCGGCTCCTCAGGCACCGGCTCCGTGAAGTCGACAAGGATCGTGTCGCCCGGCTTCTCGAGCGCCGGCGTGAAGTCGAACGACACCGCGGCGAACGATCCCGCGAGCAGCACGCCATAGACCGCTGCCGCCACAATCGCCCACCGTCGCGGGGACCTGTTATCGGGATCATAGTAATACATACGGCTATCGCGGCGTGGTGGCCAGTATCAGTTTGTAATTGTTGTCCTTGGCGATGTTCATCACCTTGACCACCTCGTCGACGGCCACCGTCTTGTCGCAGTGCAGCGATACGGTGGGCTCCTTCTGCCCGTCGAGGCGCGCCTTGAGTGCCCGCTCGACCCCTTCGATCGAACCCACCTCGTTGCTCTCGACGTAATAGCGGTAGTGGCCGTTCTTCAGATCCTGCACCGAAACCGTCGTCATCGCCTTGTCCTTGAGCTGGTTCGAACTTTTGGGCAACATCAGCTTCAGGGCATTGGGGTTGATCAGCGTCGTGGCGATCAGCAGGAAGAGCAGCAGCAGGAACATCAGGTCGGTCATCGACGAGGCCGAAAACGATTTATCGACTTTCGAACCGTGTTTGATTGCCATGGCCGTCTATTTTTGAACGGGTTGATTCAGAATGTCCATGAAGGCGATCGAGTTGGCCTCCATCTGGAAGACCAGCTTCTCGATGCGGGCCACCAGATAGTTGTAGCCGAAGTAGGCCGGGATGCCGACGATCAGACCGCCGACGGTCGTCACCATGGCCACGTACATACCGCTGGCCAACAGCGCCAGGTCGACCGTACCGCCCGCCGCCGACATGTCCATGAAGGTCTGCACCATGCCGAGCACCGTGCCGAGGAAGCCCAGCATCGGGGCGCCGCCGGCGATCGTCGCCAGGAACGGAAGCCCGTTTTCGAGCTTCGAAACCTCGAGATTGGCCACATTCTCGATGGCTGTCTGCACGTCGCTCATCGGACGTCCGATGCGCTCGATGCCCTTCTCGACCATGCGGGCGATCGGCGTGTCGGTCTTCTTGCACAGGTTGACGGCCGTCGAGATCTTGCCGTCCGAAATGTAGTCGCGGATGCGGTTCATGAAGTTCATGTCCAGCACCGAGGCCTTGCGGATGGCCAGAAAGCGCTCCACGAAGATGAAGATCGTCACTCCCCCCAGCACCAGCAGCGGCCACATCAGCCAGCCGCCCTTGGTAAACAGCGTCCACAAGCCCATGCGGGTCTCTTCACTTACGGCCACCGCCTCGGCGGCCTGCAAAAATGTTGTCATAGCGTTTTGTGTGAATTATTGGTGTTTTACTTGATTGAATGCTCCTTTTTGATGCGGCGCCGCGCGCTGTCCCCCGTCTGAACGGCCGGCTTTTCGGTCTTCTCCGGCGAGGGGTCCTCCTCGTAGAGCGGCTCCGCAAGGCTGAACGGCTGCGGCCCCTCCTCCGCCTTGTCCGGGGCCGTTGCGGACTCCTTCGCGCGCTCCGACGCTTCGGAAGCCTCCTCGCGAGCCCGCAGCTCCGCCTTCTCGGCTTCGCGCAGCGTGCGACGCGCCATGCGGCGCGCCTTGCGGCGCTTGTTGGTGAAGCGCTCCCGGATCCGGTCGCGCAGGTCGCGCAGATTGTCGAAATCCTCCTTGAAGTAGACGCCCATGCCCGTCTCCTGCAGACCCTGGTTCTCGTCGAAACGGTCGATCGTCTGCGTGAAGGCCTTCAGCTTGAGCGTCCCGGCGCGGTCGATCAGGTAGGTGATGTAGGCCTCGCCCATGAAGTTCGACATCGTATTGTTGTTCACCGCCTGTTTGTTGTCGATCAGGTAGTTGCCCTCGACCTCGACGAAGAGGCGGTTGTTGATCAGGCTCTTCGACAGCCCGAAGTCCACCTCGTCGCTCGTCAGCTCCGACTTGGGCCGGTAGCGGATCACCACGTTGTAGTCCGACGACGAGAGCCACGTGCTCACCATGTTCGAGACGAACTCCAGCCCCGTGGCCGCCGAGACCGAACTGCCGATGTTCGACGACGACTGCGACGTGCTCTCCGACATGAAGCTGTTGAAGAGCAGCAGGTAGAGGAACTGCGTGTCGACCGTCTCGGGGGTCGACAGCGCACTGGCCACCACGGCCGCCGTCTCGGGATCCGACCCCGGCACGCGCACGTCGAACGTGATGCTCGGGTTCGAAAGCGACTCGCCCAGGTGGATCACACACTCGACCGGCACCGAACGGTCGCCGCCCAGATTCTCCGACGTCCCCTGCAGCAGCGGCTGCAGCGACGCCTTGACCTTGTAGATGCCGTCGATGTTGAGCTGCGCCTCCATCGGCGAACCGGTCCACTGGATCGACGATCCGCTCTCGATCGTAAAGCGCTTGTTGATGATCTGCTGCAGCGAGAGCAGGAACGTTCCCTCCTCGATCGTATAGTCGCCGTTGATCATGAAAAGGTTTTCGCGGGGATTGATCTCAAGGTTCAGCGCCCCGGCGCCGCGTCCGCGCACCGTATTGCCCGCCACGTCGAGCTCCATCTCGACATTGGGCCGCACGTCAAGCGCCATGTTGATGTTCATGCTGCTGCCGGCGTTGAACTCCTGGCGCCGCCGGCGCTCGAACGAGAGTTTGCGCCGCGCCACATCGTCCAGCGAGTCGATCCTGCGCGGCTGCACGAAGCGGACGAAATCGGCGCTCGAGATGTTCGACCGGCTCGACAGCGGCATGACGAACGACGAATTCTCGTCCGTCGAGGCCGTAATGTCCATGTCAACCGAGCCCTTGTTGCCCGCAATACGGGCCATGCCCGTGGCGTAGACCCGTCCGTGGAAGAGGTCGTTGTCCTCGGCCGTCGTATTGAGCACAAGCATCCGCTGCGGGGCCACCCGCACGTCGTAGGAGATGTTCGACAGGTGTTCGAGATTCAGATCGAAGTCGAAACGGCCGCGGTTGCCCTGCGGGTCGTAGACCGGGACATTGGCGGCCTGGAAGCGGTTGTCGTGCACCGTGAGCAGCGCCTCGGGCATGGCGTAGGTCACCCGCGTGAAGTCGACCGTCGTGCGGAGCCCCGACACGCGGATCTCACCCCCCAGATCGGCCTCGCGGCCCTGCCCCTGCAGCACCAGATCGGCCGAAGCCAGCCCCTCGGTCGAGGAGATCACCCCCGAGAGCAGCGGATCCAGAAGCCCCATGTCGAGGCTGTCGACATCCATCCGCACATAGTAGCGGCTGCGCGTCGGAGCGTAGAAGCCCCGCACAAGCGTATCGCGTTTCTCGCGGTTGGTGACCGTCACGCCGGCCCGGTTGCGGGCAAAGTCCCAGCGCGAGGCCAGCCGCATGGGCGGTGCCGGGATGTCGTTCACCTCGACGCTGTCGAGCAGGATGTCGGCCGTCACCTCGGCCCCGCGCAGCACCGATTTCATCGTCGCCCGTCCGTTCGTACGCCCCTCGATGTAGTAGCCCATGCGTTCGGCCACCTGCGTGAAGGGCCCCAGGTCGAAGTTGCGCAGTGACAGGGTCAGCGAATCGTCGCGGCTGCGCGAGGCGATGCCGTCCAGGAGCAGCTCCTGCTCGTCGTTCATCACGAAGAAGTGGTCGATGTCGATCCGCGCCGTATCGAGCTGGATGCGGTGGGCGAAGATCTGCCAGGTCTTGTCGCCGCGCGTGATGTGCGAAGGCTGGATATGGAGTTCGACCACGCGGCCGTTGGGGCCGTTCTCGTCGGCCACCCGGGCCCGGAGCCCCACCAGACCCGAAGCCCGGCGCGTCGTATCGTTGAATCCCGCCGAAAGCTCCACGCGGCCCTGTTTGGCGCCGCCCATGAGCGAGAGCTGCGGCAGGTGCAGCATCCCGGCATAGAGATCCTCGGCCGAGGCGTAGAGGGCCAGCGAATCGCCCCGGTTCAGGGCATTGACCGAGAGGCGCGTGGCCAGCATCCGCCGCCGTTCGATGTATTCGGCCGAGGCCTTGAGCGAGAACTGGTCGCTGGCCGGATTGAAGAGCAGCTGCATCGACGCTCCGTCGGCAATCTGAAGCCCCGCGGCCACGGCATCGGCCACCGGATTGAAGTTGTGGATGTTGACCGACAGCAGCGAGAAGTCGTTGGCCACGGCCGCCTTGCGCGCCACGGAGTCGGCCGCCGGCTCGCCGCGTCCCAGAATCGGCAGATAGCGCCAGGCGCTCCGCCGCAGATACTCGAAGACGGTGCGGTAGCTGGTCTTCGAACGGAAGGTGGCGTCGGCGAAGTCCGAACGCAGTTCGACGAACTTGCTGTCGGCCGAGTTTTCACCGCGCACGTCGATCTGCTCGGCGGTGACCTCCTTGTCGTTGTAGCGGTAACGGGCGTCCGAGACGCGGATCGAACCGTTCAGGTCGTCGAGCGAGCGTCCGCTGGCGTTGGCCTCCAGAAAGGCCGAGAGCCGCGACACCGAATCGCGCTGGTTGATCTGCAGCCGGGCCAGGTCGGCATGACGCAGATCGAGCGAAAAGTCGTAGTTGGGAACCGTATCGTTGAAATCGACCTTGCCGAAGAAATCGAAATCCAGATTGGGGTCGCGGGCCGCGATCCGGCCGTCGAATTCGCGGTTGCGGAGCCGGCCGTCGAGCCGCAGCGAGTCGTAGACGTAGCCGTTGAAGCCCAGATCGGCGACCGTGCCCGCGATGTTGGCATCGGCAATGCCCCGGCCGATCATGCCGTCGATGCGGGCCGTGAGCGAGGCGTCACCCAGCAGCTCCTCGCGTCCGAGCAGTTCGCCCAGCCGGAAGTTGCGCGTCTCGACCCGTCCGCGGATCGAGCTCATGCCCCGCCTGAGGGGAGCCATCTCCAGCGAGCAGGAGACCTTGCCCACACCGGTGGCGGCCCCCAGACGCATGTCGAAGGCCGAGAGGCGTCCGACGAAGCGTCCCTCGAGGTCCAAACGCCCCGAATTCCCGACCACCGAGGCCACCTGTTCCGGAAGGCCGCTTCGGGCGATGGACCACGAAAGGCGGTCGAGGGCCTCGGCCGTCGACTGCAGCCGCGAGAGCGTGATGTCGAAACGCGTCGTGCGGATCTCGGGCAGGCCGCGGACGGCCAGTTCGGCCGCCAGATGCGTCTCCCGGTCGAGGGTCAGACGGCGGATCCGCCCCGTGAAGTCGGCCACCGTACCCGTGAAGTCGAGATCGGCCTCCGAGAAGTCGACGTGCCAGTCGCGCAGCGAGGGGGCAAACCAGGCGATGTCGTCCGACGAGACCTTCGAATCGCGGAGCGCCGCGTCGATCCGCACCTCGTTGACGAAGTCGCGGTACTCGTCCCACGAATTGCCCACGAGCGAGATGTAGGGAATGTGGATATCCGACCGGCGGGTGCGGATCTCCGTATCCTCGAATCCCAGACACCCCTGCGTCATGTAGAAGCGTCCCGAGAGGCGTTCGAGTTCAAAACCGCTCCGTTCGCGGGCCGCCAGGCGTTCGATCGAGGTATAGATGGCCTGGCCGTCGATGGTGAAATCCTCGACGAAGGCTGTCATGTCGCAGAGATGCATGTGGGCGAAATCGATGCCGAACTCCGGATCGCGGCGGTCGAGGCGCTCCAGACAGAGCTCCATGCCGTCGATCGAGGCCTTGCGCAGCCGCAGCCGGAAGTTGCCCTTCTTCTCGCGGTCGGGGTCGGAGATGCGGTTGACGACCTGCTTGATGTTCATCTCGCCCGAGGGGGTCTGACGCAGGTAGAGCCTCGCATCGGCAATCTCGCCGCGGCTGAGCTCCAGCCCGCCGCCCAACAGCCCCAGACTGGTGACATAGGTGTTCAGATGGCCGACATAGAAAAGCGTATCGCGCTGATAGTCCTCGACATAGAAACCGTCGACACGGATCCGCGAGAAGAGTCCGATGTCCACGTGGTCGATCGAAACGGTGGTCTCCAGCCGCCGCGACACCAGCTCGGCCAGACGGTCCGCGACGAAGTTCTGCACCGAGCGGATATCCAGCAGCAGCGACAGCCCCAGGGGAAGAATTATCAGCAACAAAACCGCCGCCGAGAACACCATTCCCAATATTTTTATACCTTTGCGCATCGGAACACCGTTATAACGGGCAAAGTTAGCGAAAAAGTTAAAATAACAGCGAAAAAACCGGATGGATATTACAATTCTCGGCATCGAATCCTCGTGCGACGACACCTCGGCAGCCGTCCTGCGCAACAACGTCCTGCTTTCGAACGTCATCGCCTCGCAGGCCGTACACATGAAGTACGGCGGCGTCATCCCCGAACTGGCCTCCCGCGCCCATCAGCAGAACATCATCCCGGTGGTGGACACTGCCCTGCGCGAAGCCGGACTCACGGCCTCGGAGATCGACGCCATTGCCTTCACGCGCGGTCCCGGTCTGCTGGGATCGCTTCTGGTGGGCGTCTCCTTCACCAAGGGGCTCTCCATCGCCCGCAACATCCCGATGGTCGAGGTCAACCACCTCCAGGGGCATATCCTCTCGCACTTCATCGACCTTCCGGACCGGCAGCTGCCCCACCCCGATTTTCCGTTCCTGTGTCTGCTGGTCAGCGGCGGCCACACGCAGATCGTGCGCGTCAACTCCCCGCTCGAGATGGAGATCATCGGCACGACGATCGACGACGCCGCCGGCGAAGCCTTCGACAAGTGCGCCAAGGTGATGGGACTCCCCTATCCGGGCGGCCCGGTGATCGACCGCCTGGCCAAGGAGGGCAACCCCAAGGCCTTCCGCTTCGCCCATCCCCATGTCGACGGCTACGACTACTCGTTCTCGGGCCTGAAGACCTCGTTCCTCTACACGCTGCGCGACGCCGTGGCCCAGGACCCCGACTTCATCGAGAAAAACAAGGCCGACCTGTGCGCCTCGCTGCAGGCCACGATCGTCGAGATCCTGCTCGACAAGCTGATCCGCGCCTCGAAGGATACGGGCATCCGCGACATTGCGGCCGGCGGAGGCGTCTCGGCCAACTCCGGACTGCGCAACGGCATCACGGAGGCCGGACGGCGCCGCGGCTGGCGGACCTTCCTGCCCGAGTTCAAGTTCACGACCGACAACGCCGCCATGATCGCCATGGCCGGTTACTTCCACTACCGCAACGGCGAGTTCGCCTCGCTCGACGTCTCGCCCGTGGCCCGTCTCGAAGAGCTGTAGACGACACGCCCCGCTTGCGCGTGGCATCAGGTCCCGTCTCCGTCCGACCGGAGGCGGGACTTTTCGTCTCCGGCGGCGACGCCCCGAAACCGTCTTCCCGAACCGAGCAGCTCATTTTCAAAAAAATAAACTCGAAAAAATTGCCCAACTCCCGGAAATTCGTTATATTTGGTTCAACATTCCGACACAAATCTTTCAACTCCATCACAAAACCCCAAACTCATGATGAAAAGAATCCTCTGCTGCGCTCTGTTCGCAATTGCTTCATGCACCATCGCATCCGCCCAGGAAAGGGGCGAAATGTACATCGGCGGCATTCTCGGCGTCTCCACCCACTCGTTCAACGGCGACGACACCTCCATCTCGGACACCTATTTCCAACTCGCCCCGGAATTCGGCATCTTCGTCCGCGACAACCTGCGCGTGGGCGGAAAGATCGACTACAGCCTCGCTCCGCTGATCGGGCGCACCACCCATACGGTAGCCATCGGCCCCAACATTGCCTATTACCTCAGGATCTGCGACCGGATCTACTATGTTCCGGAGGTCGGTCTGGGATTCGCCTATGCCTCCTACGACAAAATGTCCGGCGTGGGGTTTGTCTCCGAATTCAGGCTCGGAGCATTCGAATACCGCCACTCCGAGAAATGGAGCTTCTCGCTGAACCTCATGTCGCTCGATTATACGACCCTGTCGTTCTCGAAAGAAAAGGTCACCAGCAACGAAGTCAACTTCCAGCTGGGCATCAGCCCCACGGTCGGCATTAAATTCTACTTCTAATTCCGAGTCGGCCCGCCCCCCTGCGGTCCTCCTATCTCACCAGACACCCCTGCCGGAGCATCCGACAGGGGTGTTTTCGTGAGAGGCGGGGAGGGAAAGGCCGGGGCGGGGCCCTCACGAAAAGCGGCTCTCACGCAAAGTGTACCCCGCGGAGACGCTTGCGGCTGCGATCCACCACTTCGTGCTCGACGATTCCCGTCACGACGTCCGCCGCATCGTGCCAGCGGTTGGAGCGGAACTTGCGCCGATAGGTCGTCAGATGGGCGTAGAGGTCGGGCCAGCGCAGGTTCCATCCCCGCGGCCACCGCACCAGATGGAGCACCGTGGCGGCATTCGACAGAATGCGCGCCTCCTTGTTGGCACTCTGGTGGAACCACTCCACCCGTACATCCGGAGCCAGCGCCTGCACGGCCCGGGCAAAACCCCGCCCGCCGTTGTTGCTCTCGATGAGGGCCTGCCGCGTTGCCGAGCGCACGAGCAGATCCCCCACCAGCGGCTCGGTCTCCTCCATCGGCGCCCGCGAATAGACGGCGTCCGTCACGTAGATCACCCCGTCCGCATCGACCGCATAGGAGATCGAACAGAGGTAGTCGTCGCCCGTATCGGCCGTATCGGTGTAGTTGGCGCGGCGGACGATCTCGTGCGGCAGGTCGTCGTACTCCGTGAAGTTCAGCCCGTACAACAGCCCCTCGCGCACGGTCGGGTGGCCCTGGTACATCGCCTCGAACTGCACGGGATCCAACCGCCGCTTGGCTGCCAGCAGCGTGGCGCCGTGCTGCGTCTCCCAGAGTGCCTCACCCGGCTGCCGCGGGTCGAGTTCCGTTGCGGGCGAGGCCTTCAGCGCCTCGAAGTTCAGGTGGAGCCACCCGTCGGCCGACGGACGCTCGAGCTGAGCCCACGTACGGAGCTCCTCAACCGGTTCGCGCCGCAAGAGCGTCCCGATGAGATCCTCCTCGTGCCATCGCGTGAAGACGATCAGTTCGCGCGAGGCGTTGTGCATGCGCGTCCGCACCACCGACGTATACCACTCCCAGCAGTTGGCCCGCACCAGCGGCGAATTGGCCTCCATGGCATCCTTGTAGAGGTCGTCCAGGATGAAGCAGTCGACGCGGTTGCCCGTCAGCGAACCCTCGCGCCCGACCGAAAGCAGCCCGCCCCGGTGGTCGATCACCTCGACCTCCTCCGAGGTGCGGATGTAGCCGGGCGGTTTGGTCCCCTGCTTGATGCAGGTCGCAGGGAAGAAGGCCCCGTACTCGCGCGAGTCGAGGATGCGCTGCACGCGGCGGTTGAACTTCGAGGCCAGCGACCCCGAATAGGAGGCGATCGCCACCCGCAGATCGGGATCCAGTCCCAGCATGTAGGCCGGCAGCAGCGTCGTGGAGCCGACACTCTTGCCGTGCTGCGGGGGCATTGTCACCATGAGCCGGCGCACCCGCCCCCGGGCAAAGGCCTCCAGCACGCGGTAATAGACCCGGTGAAAGGACTGCAGCTCGAGAAACGGATAGACCCCCAGGGCGAACTCCGTGAACGAAGGGGGCTCGGCCGCTCCGGGAAAGCACAACTCCCCGATGTCGGGAACAAAAATCTCTGCGGGAGAGACTCCCGCAGAGACCGATTCGGTTTTTTTAACCATGTGAACAGTTTTTTCGTAAGGTCGGGACCCGGTGCTGGCGGCGCCGCGACGGGCGGGTCCTCGATCCCGGTGAAAGATTGCCTGAGGCTCCGGCGGGCGGCGCCGCGCCCGGGATTGGCGGTCCGGAGCCGTACGGGGGGCTCAGAAGAGTGCCCGCACCTCGGAAAACGTGAAGTCGTTCAGCATTTCGCCCTCCGGGCCCGTGGTGTGGAACTCCCACCAGACGGGCACCAGATCCGCAATCGCATCCCGATCCCCTTCCGGATAGCTCTCCCGCCGCCGGTAGACGATCACCGAGGCCGTCAGCCGGCACTCGATGCCCTCCCGGTCGAACGTCAGGCTTCCCGAAAAGTAACTTCCGCCGCCGATGGCCTCCACCAAACGCGTGACCACCTCCTCGTAAAGTTCCGTTGATACCGAATACATCATTGATAATGAAGCTTTTTTTGCAAAACGCTTTGCAGAAGAAAATAAATTGTTTAACTTTGCTCCACAAAGATAGGTTCAAAATTTGAATTTTGTACCAGGAAGTTCAAAAATTTTATATCAATTTTTTTGATCAAAAGCCATGAACGAACGGGTAAAACTGATACGGAAACAGCTCGGAATGACGCAAGAGCAGCTGGCTCAGCGACTTGGAATCGGAAAGGCAGCCCTTTCGATGATCGAGACCGGCAAGGCGGGACTCTCGTCGCGCAACCGCAACATCCTGGTTCAGGAATTGAACGTCAACCCGGAGTGGCTCGAAACCGGCACGGGCAAGATGTTCAATGCCGACCCCGACCTGACAGCCTACATGCACCGCACGGACAATTCGCTGCCGCTACAGAGTGTCCCCCTCTACTCGATCGAGGGGACGGCCGGGCTCGTACCGCTGTTTACCGACCAGCACCAGATGAAGCCCGTCAACTACATCCACATCCCCAACCTGCCGAAGTGCGACGGAGCCATCTACATTGTCGGCGACTCGATGTACCCGCTGCTCAAGAGCGGCGACATCGTCCTCTACAAACAGCTCAAGAACATCGACGACGTCTTCTGGGGGGACATGTACCTGCTGTCGATCGACATCGACGGCGAGGAGTATGTCACCGTGAAATACATCCAGAAATCCGACCGTCCGGGTTATGTCAAACTCGTCAGCCAGAACCCCCATCACGCCGACAAGGAGGTCGAGATTTCGCGCATCCGCGCCATCGCGCTGGTCAAGGCCAGCATCCGCATGAACTCCATTCGATAAACGGCGGAGATTCCGCCCGAATTATTTCGTATTCAAAGCGGTCTATTCCGATTTTTTTATTATCTTTGCCGAAGCGACAATTGGTCAGCCAATTTCGGATTTGGCGCCCAATTTCGCGAGATTCGCATACAAAGTATTAATTTTCAATATATTCCATGAAAACCAATTACGAAATCCGCTATGCAGCGCATCCCGAAGATGCCAAGCATTACGACACGGCCCGTCTGCGCCGCGACTTTCTGATCGAAAAGGTCTTCGCAGCCGACGAAGTCAACATGGTCTACTCGATGTACGACCGCATGATCGTGGGCGGCGCCATGCCCGTCAACGAGACCCTCAAGCTCGAGGCCATCGATCCGCTGAAGGCCCCCTACTTCCTGACGCGCCGCGAAATGGGTATCTTCAACGTCGGAGGCCCCGGCGTGGTGAAGGCCGGCGACGCCACCTTTGAACTCAACTACAAGGAGGCCCTCTACCTGGGCCGCGGCGACCGTGAGGTCACCTTCACGAGCAAGGACCCCAAGAATCCCGCCAAGTTCTACTTCAACTCGACGACCGCCCACTGCGCCTACCCCGACAAGAAGGTCACCAAGGAGAACGCCGTCGTGGCCCACATGGGTTCGCTCGAAGGTTCGAACGACCGCAACATCAACAAGATGATTGTCAGCCAGGTGCTCCCCACCTGCCAGCTGCAGATGGGTATGACCGAACTGCTTCCGGGCAGCGTCTGGAACACCATGCCGGCCCACGTACACTCGCGCCGCATGGAGGCCTACTTCTACTTCGAGGTGCCCGAGGAGCACGCCGTCTGCCACCTGATGGGCCAGATCGACGAGACGCGCCACATCTGGATGAAGGGCGAGCAGGCCGTACTGTCGCCCGAGTGGTCGATCCACAGCGCCGCAGCCACCCACAACTACACCTTCATCTGGGGTATGGGCGGTGAGAACCTCGACTACGGCGATCAGGACTTCTCGAAGATCACCGACCTCAAATAACCCCGGAGCCGAGAGGGAAGGGGCCGTGCAGGACCAGGCAGAAACAGGCAGGACCAGGAAGGAGGATCAGGCAGAAACAGGCAGAAACAAAGCTAGGGGCCAAGGACCGGGCGTACTCCGAATAGGGGACCAAGCCGGATACCGGGCGGGAACCGGAGTCTGACACGAGGACCGAGTCCGGAGGCTGGAAGTGAGAGAGAAAGCGGAGAGAGAAACCAGCCACCTGCACCGACTCATGCACCGGAGAGACTCCGAGGCGACACCACCCATCACCCCACAAAAAACAACAAACCAATCAACCCATCTAATACCAAGTAAAAAATGGTAAACTTTTCATTGGAAGGTAAGGTAGCACTCGTAACGGGTGCCTCTTACGGAATCGGCTTCGCCATCGCTACGGCCTTCGCCCGCCAGGGCGCCAAGATCGTCTTCAACGACATCAAACAGGAGCTCGTCGACAAGGGCCTCGCCTCGTACAAGGCTGAAGGCGTCGACGCCAAGGGCTATGTCTGCGACGTGACCAACGAGGAGCAGGTCAATGCCATGGTTGCCCAGATCGAAAAGGAGGTCGGCGTCATTGACATTCTGGTCAACAACGCCGGCATCATCAAGCGCATCCCGATGGTCGAGATGAGTGCCAAGGATTTCCGCCAGGTAATCGACATCGACCTCAACGGTCCGTTCATCGTATCGAAGGCCGTCATTCCCTCGATGATCAAGAAGGGCCACGGCAAGATCATCAACATCTGCTCGATGATGTCGGAGCTCGGCCGTGAGACCGTATCGGCCTACGCCGCAGCCAAGGGCGGCCTGAAGATGCTGACCCGCAACATCGCTTCGGAGTACGGCGAATACAACATCCAGTGCAACGGTATCGGCCCGGGCTATATCGCCACCCCGCAGACCGCACCGCTGCGCGAGCGTCAGCCGGACGGTTCGCGTCATCCGTTCGACGCCTTCATCGTTGCCAAGACGCCGGCAGCCCGCTGGGGTACGACCGAGGACCTGATGGGTCCGGCCGTCTTCCTGGCATCGGAGGCTTCGGACTTCGTCAACGGTCACATTCTCTACGTCGACGGCGGTATTCTGGCCTACATCGGCAAGCAGCCCAAATAAGCGGCCGGATACGATCGGACATGTACGCAACGCCTTCCCTGCACGGGGAAGGCGTTTTTTTGTGTGGCCCCGGCAGATGCGCCCACACGGAACCATTTCTTTCCGAGCTCCGAACTACCGTTCCCACCACATCCGTCCCGGTCCAAACTGCCGTTCCGGGCCAATCTTCCACACCACGCACGCCCCCAACCATGCCCGGCCATTTCTTGCCCCGGTCAGCCACCGCCCGTTCCCGGTCCATCCATCTGGGGATCCAGACTGCCGCCTCGGCCAATCTCCCGCAACAGGCACGCCCCGACCACGACACTCCGGAGTCAGCCGATCATCTCCCTACCCGGTCTCAAACACTCGTGACTCGATTGCGGATCCGCTTCCCCATCCCCATCCCGAACCAACTGTTCCTCTCCGAAATCCGTCTTCCGGCAAGCAAAATCCAGACTGAAGACCCATCGATTTGAAAAAATTTTTAATAACTAACCTGTCTTTCGATCTGAAGCCTCAATCCGCTATTTTCATAACAAAAAAGCAGCTTACAAACCTTGAAAAAGGTGATTCTTAACCAAATCAGTCCCAGACAATTTCCCGAAAACGCATAAAAATTCTTAAAAAACTTCCATTCGACACCTGTTTTGCCAATTTATTTTATATATTTGTCAAAACTTGTTCACCCATTACACTAATCTGAAACCAAAAATCATGGAACATTCCAACGTGAGGGAGTTGCAGGATGTGGTCATTCGATTCTCCGGAGATTCGGGCGACGGCATGCAGCTCACGGGTACGCTCTTCTCCGACACCTCGGCGCTGCTGGGCAACGGAACCTCGACCTTCCCGGACTATCCGGCCGAAATCCGCGCTCCGCAAGGTACCGTAGCCGGCGTCTCCGGTTTCCAGGTCCACTTCGGCGATCACCGCGAAATCAACCCCGGTGATTATTGCGACGTGCTGGTGGCAATGAATCCCGCCGCCCTGAAGGCCAACCGCAAATGGCTGAAGCCCGAAGCTACGGTCATCATCGACGGCGACTCCATCACCGAGGAGCACCTCAAGAAGGCGGGCTTCAAGACGCTCGACCCGTTGGCCGAACTCGGTCTGAACGAATATAACGTCGTTGTGCCCGACATCACCTCGATGACGCGCGAAGCCCTCAAGGAGACCGGGCTGGACAACAAGGCCGTCACCAAGTGCAAGAACATGTTCGCCCTGGGCATCTGCTTCTGGCTCTTCGACCGTCCCGAGGAGTATGCCCTGCGCTATCTGGACACAAAATTCGCCAAGAAGAACCCGGCCGTGGCCGAGGCCAACAAACTCGCCATCAAGGCCGGATACAACTACGCCGCCAATACCCACCAGTTCGCCAGCCACTACACCGTGGCACCCGCCGCACGCGAGAAGGGAACCTACCGCTCGATCAACGGCAACGTCGCCACGGCCTGGGGTCTGTGCGCCGCTGCCGAGAAGGCCGGACTACCGCTGTTCTGCGGCTCGTACCCCATTACGCCGGCCACGGTGATCCTCGAGGAACTGGCCAAACGCAAGGATCTCGGCGTGAAGACCGTTCAGGCCGAGGACGAGATCGCCGGCATCTGCACGGCAATCGGTGCCGCCTTTGCGGGCAACTTCGCCGTGACGACCACCTCGGGCCCGGGCCTTTCGCTCAAGAGCGAGGCGCTGGGGCTGGCGGTGATGACCGAACTGCCGCTCGTCGTGGTCGACGTACAGCGCGGCGGACCCTCGACGGGTCTGCCGACCAAGACCGAACAGAGCGACCTGATGCAGGCCCTCTACGGCCGCAACGGCGAGTGTCCGGTGATCGTGGTGGCCGCCTCGTCGCCGAGCGACTGCTTCCACTACGCCTTCGAGGCCGGACGTCTGGCCATGGAACACATGACCCCCGTGGTGCTGCTCACCGACGGCTTCATCGCCAACGGTTCCGAACCGTGGCGCATCCCCTCGATGAAGGATTATCCGAAGATCTGCCCGCCGATCGTCGACGTGGCACCCGAGGGCGGCTTCATGCCCTACGTGCGCAACGAACAGTTGGCCCGCGGCTGGGCCTTCCCGGGCAAGGCGGGACTCGAACACCGCGTCGGCGGTCTGGAGAAGGATGCCGTCAAGGGCAGCATCTCCCACGACCCGGCCAACCACCAGAAGATGGTCGACACGCGTGCCGCCAAGGTGGCCAAGGTCGTCGACGACATTCCCGCACAAACGGTCTGGGGCGATCAGGAGGGTGAACTGCTCGTCGTCGGCTGGGGTGGAACGCGCGGACACCTTCAGAACGCCGTCGACGAGATGCGTCGCGAAGGCCACAAGGTTTCGCTGTGCCACTTCAACTACATCAACCCGCTGCCTCACGGCGTGCGCGAAATCTTCGCACGGTTCCGCCGCATCGTGGTCTGCGAGCTCAACGAAGGGCAATTTGCCAACTACCTGCGCCAGAACTTCCAGGAGTTCCACTACGAACAGTACAACAAGTGCGAAGGCCAACCCTTCACGGTGGTCGAGCTGAAAGAAAAATTCGAATCCTTACTGAAATAACGCCATGGCAGACTTCAAATATACCCCCGCCGATTTCAAAAGCGACCAGGAGGTACGCTGGTGCCCGGGATGCGGCGACCACGCCATTCTGAATGCCGTACAGCGCGCCCTGCCCGAGGTGGCGGACGCCCTCGATACGCCCCACAACCTCTTCACCTTCGTGTCGGGTATCGGATGCTCGTCGCGCTTCATCTATTACATGAAGACCTACGGTTTCCACTCCATACACGGACGCGCCAATGCCGTGGCAACGGGTGTCAAGGTGGCCAACCCGCGGCTGTCGGTCTGGGTGGCCACGGGCGACGGCGACTCGCTGGCCATCGGCGGCAACCACTTCATCCACGCCATCCGGCGCAACGTCGACCTGAACGTCATCCTCTTCAACAACGAGATCTACGGCTTGACCAAGGGCCAGTACTCCCCCACCTCGAAGCTGGGCAAGATCACGAAGACCTCGCCCTACGGAACGGTCGAGAAACCCTTCACCCCGGGCGAACTGGTCATCGGCGCCAAGGGGACGTTCTTCGCCCGCACGGTCGACATGGAGGTCCAGCTGACGAAGGAGTGCCTGGTCGAGGCGGCCAAGCACAAGGGCATGTCGGTGGTCGAGGCGCTGCAGAACTGCGTGATCTTCAACGACAAGACCCACGCCGCCTACGCCGGTGACAAAGCCACGCGCGCCGAGCATACGGTCGTGCTGCGCCACGGCGAGAAGATGCTCTTCGGCGCCAATAAGGAGAAGGGTCTGGTCTTCGAGAACATGAAGCTGAAGGTCGTTACGGTGGGCCAGGACGGCTACACGCTGAACGACATCCTGACGCACGACGCCCACGAGCGCGACACGACGCTGCACATGATGCTGGCGGCGATGAAATACCCGGACTACCCGGTGGCGCTGGGCGTGATCCGCGCCGTGGAGGACGACACGGTCTACGACCGGGCCGTGGAGCGTCAGGTCGAGGAGGTCAAGGCCTCGAGCAAGATCCACTGTGTCGACGATCTGCTGCACTCGGGAGCCACCTGGGAGGTGAAATAGCCCGACGACAAGAAAAGGATCCGGCCGGATTCTCCCCAGCGGAGGGTCCGGCCGTCGTACGAAAAACAATCGCAGAGAAACCAACAGAACGAAAAGTCATGAAAAACGAATGCATCATCGGATTGGGCGAGGTGCTTTGGGACATGCTACCCGAAGGATGCAAGATCGGCGGCGCCCCGGCCAACTTTGCCTGGCACATGGCGCAGTTCGGCTACGATGCCCGGGCCGTCAGCGCCGTAGGCAAGGATGCGGACGGCGAAGCCATTCTCGGCAACTTTGCCGAGCGGGGACTGAAGGCCGAACTGGCACAGGTGGACTACCCTACGGGACGCGTGGAGGTGACGCTCGACGCGGAGGGAATCCCGCAATACCGGATTCTCACCGACGTGGCGTGGGACCACATCCCCTGCACCGAGGCGCTCCGCACGATGGCCCGTACGGCGCGCTGCATCTGCTTCGGGTCGCTGGCCCAGCGCAGCGAGGAGTCGCGGCGGACGATCACGACGCTGCTTGACGAGGCACCGCGCGAGGCGCTCCGGGTCTTCGACATCAACCTGCGCCAGCAGTTCTACTCGCGGGAGGTGGTCACGGAGTCACTGCGCCGGTGCAACGTACTGAAGATAAACGACGAGGAGGCCGTCATCGTCGCACGGATGCTGGGCATCGCCTCGGAGGATATCTGCGAGATCGCCGAACGGCTGCGCGTCGATTACGGTCTGCGGGCCACAATTCTCACGTGCGGCAGCCGTGGCAGCCACGTCTTCTACGACGGAGGGCGTTCGGATCTCACAACGCCGAAGGTCAAGGTGGCCGATACGGTCGGAGCCGGCGATTCGTTTACGGCGGGCTTCTGCGCGGCGTGGCTCCACGGCTGCGACATAGCGACGGCCCATGCGCGGGGCGTAGCGGTTTCGGCCTATGTCTGCACGTGCGAGGGAGCGACGCCGCACCTACCCGAGGAGTTGACCCGCTTCGAATAGGCTCGCCGGGGGCGGTAGAAGATACGGAATTCGTAAGGATTGCCCCCAAGGAGGAAATGGACAACCGGACAGCAGAGACGCCTGATTGCTATCAACAAACTGGAAATCACAAACTTACATATAAACCCAGGAAAATTCGCAAAAAAAATCGGCATTTTTCTGCGGAAAATTTGTGGGAATTAAAAAAATCCGCTTATCTTTGCAACCGCAATGGGGGATTAGCTCAGCTGGCTAGAGCGCTTGCATGGCATGCAAGAGGTCACGAGTTCGAATCTCGTATTCTCCACCA
>NZ_CALUHA010000020.1:0-53506 GCF_944320325.1 Alistipes megaguti | reverse complement strand
AGAAGAGCAGTTGCGAGGGGGTGACGCGGTCGATGTAGATCAGGAGATCGAACTGATCGGCGAGCCCTTCGTCCCAGAATTCATCCTCCCATCTCAACGCGCCGATGTGGCGGAACTTCATGCCGTTGATCCATTCGAGGGCGGGTGACTGCTCCTCGCGCAACCGTCGCAGGTCGAGCATGAAGAACGGTTCATCGAGTTGGTGGAGCAGATACTCGATCGTTCCGGGCGGGGCCGTCTGTACGTCGTGCTGCAGCTCCTCCGAGCCGGGAACGATGATCGAGCAGCGCCCGGCGTGGAAGGTGAAGCCGACATTGAGGTAATCGGCACCGAGCGCCTCCTCCAGATGGCGTCCCATTCGGTTCTCCGCTCGGGAGACGTGGCCGTTATGGCCCCAGATGACCATCCGCGAATCGGGATTTTGCTGCCGGATCCAAAGCAGATTCTCCGCCATGCAGCGATCCCGCCAGTAGACTCCCTCGTCCAGACTCAGGTACTGTCTGATGAGGGTGACCAGCTGCCGCTGCAGGGTACAACTTCGGGCATCTGTGGCTGAACGGTCGATCCGGCTCTCGATCCGGTTGAGGTTGCGTTCGATTTCGGAGGCCGCGAGCGAGTCGATCCGGGCCCGATTCCTGCGGTCGTAGCTCAGCACGCTGTCCAGCTTCGGGGCGATTTCATCCAGCAGCTGCCGGGTGGTGGCATCCTTTCCCGCTTCCTGGCGCAACAGCTTCACGGCCTGATTGGCCGACTGCATGTCGATGCCCCGGAAATGGATCGGATGGCCGTCGACGTTCCGCTGCCGCATCCACTCGATCAGCGAGAGCACCTCGTGCGTATCCCAGATCCACATTTCCAGTCCGAAGAGCGCCGCTATGGCCGTTCCCTGACCGTTGCGCAGGTAGTTGTCCAGCGGGATGCCCGCGGCCATGTCGGCTTCGAAGACCACCTGGTCGAACCCCTGCCGGGTGGCCAGGTGGCGGATCAGACGCTCCTTCATGCGGAAAATTTCGCTGGCTCCGTGGGAGTTCTCGCCCAGGGCAACCACCTGACTGTGACCGATCAATGTGTCGAATGACCGTAGGTCGACGGAGTCCGCATCGGTCGCGTCGCACCCGCTCAGCGGATGGATATAACGCCGAAGCTCCGCCTTCTCGCACCGTGTGAGCCGGCTTTTGGGGACCGGGATGCGTGGATCGCGGAGTTTGCGGCCGTCAATCCGGATTTCGAACCGGTCGAACCAGACCCGGCCTCCGCCTTTCAGCAGGCCGCCGAAACGGACGCCCGAGGCCGAGTCGGGTATCTGCTGCCGGAGCACCATGCGCTGCCACTCCGTCGTGCCGCGCAGGCCGCGTCCCGCAGTGTCGGCCGCCAGGAGATCGTCGTCTTCCGTTTCGGTGAGGATAAGGAACAGATCGGCAAATCCCTCGGTGACCTCCTCCGTACGGACCCAGCCACTGAGTTCGATCTCATGGCCGGCTACCAGCGTGTCGGGCAGCTCCTGGGAGAAGCGGGCCCATGTGTATTTGGTCGTATCGACCTGCTCCAGCCGCAGGCTGTAGCCGCCGTGTTTGCGGCAGTTGCGGTCGCTTGCGGCGGCGTAGCCGTAGTAGACCGAGTCGGGCAGGCTCCATTGGGAGGGGTGGTTCCGGTAGTCGGTGTCCTCGAAATCGAGATTGTAAAGCGTCGTGCGGTTGCATCCGCATAGCAGTGTGCTGCCGAGAAGCAGTGCGCCTGCAAGGAGCCGGATAAGGGGAGGGGAGTAGCTCATGGTCGTATGGTTTCGGTCGGTTTAGGGTTCTGTTCGGTTTGGTTCGGGCATCCAGGAGACGATCCCCTCGACGGGATTCGCCTGCAGCCAGGCCTTAAGTTCCGCCCGGCTCCGGACGCTGCCCTCGATCACCGCCCGGTAGAGGGCAATGCCCGGGATATGCTCCTCGTCGGGCGTTTCGTACTTCAGCCGCAGAATCGCTTCGCGCGTCTCCTCGGTCAGCGTAGCCGCAATGCGGTCGGCCACCCGTTCGAAATAGCCTGCCCAGGGTGAACCTTCCGCCATGTGGATCATGTCGATCTGCCAGAGACGGCCGTCGTGATCCTCGTATTGCGCATGCCACTCCAGGCACTGGTCTTCGGCATCGAGCAGGTTGGCATACTCCATGCGGCGGATCCGCGGATGGGCGGCAATACGGGCCGCAGCAGCAAAACTCCTTTCCACGCGAAGCGGGGTCGGTGAGTAGACGTGCAGGTCGATGTCGAGGTGTTTGCAGAGCAGCCCCGAGCGGAGCGAGCCGACCTCCTCGGTACGTGCTCCGACAGCCTGCCACGCTTCGTGCAGTCCCATTTCGCGGATGATCTCCCGCGCCCGTTGTTGATTCCCGGCCGCCAGGGCTAGGATCGTTTTCATATGGTTCATCGTTGTTCGGCTATGAAAAATTCCCGGGGGTGGAAGCCGCCGGGAATGGATCGTTCTGACGATTGCCGTCCGTTATCTCCCCAGCAGAATCCGGGCCTGTGCCACGGCGGCCTGGGTGATCTGTGCCCCGGAGAGCATCTTGGCAATCTCGGCAATGCGGTCGTCGTCGCTCAGGCGGGTGATCTCCGTCCGGCTGTTGCGCTTGTAGACCACGAAGTGGGTCGATCCTTTCGAGGCGACCTGCGGCAGGTGGGTGATGTCGACTACCTGCATCGAACCGGCCAGCGACTCGATGATCTCGCCCATGGCGTCGGCAATGCGGCCCGAAACGCCCGTATCGATCTCGTCGAAGATGATCGTCGGCAGCTGCATCCGCTTGGCCAGCAGGGCCTTCAATGCCAGCATTACGCGTGAAAGCTCACCGCCCGAGGCGATCCGCTCGACGGGTTGCGGCGTCATGCGGGCGTTGGCCGTGAAGAGGAACTGCACCTCATCGCGGCCCGTGCGGTCCAGCTCTGCGCGGGGCGTCAGCTCCACGCGGAAAACCGTCTCGGCCATCCCCAGCTTGGTCAGCGTCGCGAGAATCTCCCGGGCAAACCCCGTTGCAGCCTTTTCGCGGGCCTTGTGTAGCCGTTCGGCCAGCGCTTCGGCCTTCCCGACCGCCTCTGCGAGGGCCTTTTCGGCCTCGGCAATTGCCTCGTCGCCGTGGACGATGGCGGCCAGCTGTGCGGCACTCCGTTCGCGCAGGGCGATCAGCTCCGCCTCGTCCGCCACGTGGTATTTCTGCTGCAGGGCGATCAGCGTATCGAGCCGTGCCGAGAGTTTGGCCAGTCGCTCGGGATCGGCATCGAGCCGCTCGCTCTCGTTGGCGGCCGAGGCGTCGATATCCTTCAGCTCCTCGAGTACGGCGTGCAGCCGGTCGGCATATTCACCGGCCGTGGGGTAGCGGTCACGCAGGTGCGCGAGGTTGTTTTCGGCATTTTTCAACTGCATCAGCACACCGGTCTCGTCGCTGTCCAGCGCATTGCGCAGCTCGGTCAGCGTCTCGCCGATGCGGTCGGCATTCTCCAGCACGGCGAGCTCCTCCTCCAGTTCGGCCTGCTCGCCTTCGCGCAGGGCGGCAGCCGTCAGTTCATCGGTCTGGAAGCGCAGCCACTCCTCGTCGCGGCGTCCCCGTTCGGCCTCCTCGCGCAGGGCGGCCAGCCGGCGGCGCAGCTCGCACATCCGGCCGTACTGCTCGCCGTAGCGGGCCAGCAGCTCGCCGTTTCCGGCCACGGTGTCGAGGGCCGACGTGCGGAACTCCTCCGACGAGAGGATCAGGTTCTGGTGTTGCGAATGGATGTCGATCAGCCGCGTGCCCAGTTCGCGCAGCTGGGCCAGCTGCACCGGGACGTCGTTGACAAAGGCCCGGCTCTTGCCCGCCGGGGTGATGATGCGCGTCAGGGAGGTCTCCTCCGCGTAGTCGAGGTCATTCTCCTCGAAGAAGGGCTCCAGTCCGCACCCCTTCAGGTCGAAGGTTCCCTCCACGGTGCAGTTGCGGGCCGCATCCTTCATGGCCGAACCGTCGTTCTTGGCCCCCAGCAGCAGCCCCAGCGCCCCGAGCAGGATCGATTTGCCGGCTCCCGTCTCACCCGTGATGATGTTCAGATGGGGGTCCAGCTCCATTTCGAGTTTGTCGATAAGTGCGTAATTTTCAACCGACAGACGACGCAGCATAGTTTTTTCGGAATTGATTGTTCAGTGATTGGCTGTCGCGGGACGCGGCCGTCAGCGGGTCAACAGCCCCTCGATACGGTCGACAATGCGTTCGGCCACCTCGCGTTTTGACATCAGCGGAAGCTCCTCGCTGCCCGCATGGTCGATGAGCGTCACCTTGTTCGTGTCGCCGCGGAATCCGGCGCCGGCGTCGCGCAGCGAGTTCAATACGATAAAGTCGAAGTTCTTGCGCTGGAGTTTCGACTGGGCGTGGGCCTTCTCGTCGTTGGTCTCCAGGGCGAATCCCACCAGCAGGCGGCCGCCCTTGCGGGCACCCAGCTCGGCGGCAATGTCTTGCGTGCGGCGCAGACGGATAAAGAGTTCGCCGTCGCCCTTCTTGAGTTTGGTTTCGGAGACGCTTTCGGGGGTGTAATCGGCCACGGCGGCACACATCACCGCTCCGTCCGCCCGATCGAAGGCCTTCACCGTGGCTTCGTACATCTCGGCGGCCGAGAGAACATCCACCCGCTCGACTCCCGGTGGGGTGGGCAGTGCTGTACGGCCCGAGACCAAGGTCACCTCGGCACCGCGTGCGGCCAGTTCGCCGGCGATGGCGTAGCCCATCTTGCCCGACGAGTGGTTCGAGATGAAGCGCACGGGATCGATTGCCTCGATCGTGGCTCCGGCCGTGACGATCATCCGTTTACCGGCGAGCGTCTTTTTTTTTTCGTCCGTTTCGCCGAGCAGCCTCCCGACGTATTCGGCGATCTGCTGCGGTTCGGCCATGCGGCCCTTGCCGCTCAGGCCGCTGGCCAGTTCTCCCTCGCCGGGTTCGACGATCCGCACTCCGCGGGCGGCCAGCGTACGGAGATTCTGCTGCGTGGCCTCGTGGGCGTACATGTCCAGGTCCATGGCCGGGGCCACGACCACCGGACAGCGCGCCGAAAGATAGGTCGTCAGCAACAGATTGTCGGCCACGCCCGTGGCCATCTTGGCCAGCGTGTTGGCCGTGGCCGGAGCGATCACGTAGCAGTCGGCCCATTCGCCCAGCGAGACGTGGGAGTTCCAGGCGCCGTTCTCCGGATCGAAGAACTCCACCAGAATGGGTCGCTTGGAGAGGGTGGCCATCGTCAGCGGGGTGATGAACTGTTTGGCCAGCGGGGTCATCACCACCTGTACTTCGGCGCCTGCCGTCTTCCATAAACGACACAGCATGGCAGCCTTGTAAGCCGCTATGCTGCCCGTGATGCCCAGGAGAATGTGACGGCCGGCCAGATTGTGGCCCGCCGCAGTCGGAGAGGTCATTGTCGCCCGGGGATTAGATCTCCTTGAAGGTATCGTCCTTGCCCTCCTTGTAGACCAGTTCGTGATCGAGGAACTCCTCGGTGGCGATGATCGTCGGTTTGGGCAGGCGCTCGTAGTAGCGCGAGATTTCGATCTGCTCGCGGTTTTCGAAGGTCTCCTCCATGGTGTCGGTCGGCGACGAGAAGTCGGCGAGTTTGCGGTTGAGTTCGGTCTTGAGCTCCGTGGCAATCTGATTGGCGCGTCGGGCGATGATGTTGATGCTCTCGTAGACGTTGCCGGTCTCCTTGTCCAGATCCACCAGCTTGCGCGTGATGGTGTTGTTGGGGATGTTCTTCTTGATTTCCATCTTATATATTGTTGTCCTTGTTGTTGCGGTCGAGATAGTCGCGGGCGTGCTGGGCCATGCGGTCGAGTTCCCGGATGTGGGTCGACTCGGGGAACTCCTCCTTGAACGAGAGGTAGGAGTCGAGCATGGCCAGGTAGCGGTCGGTCTGCTTGTCGGCGATCGAGTTGCTGGCGAAGCGGTAGCTCGATTCGACGATCAGATACATGATCTCTTCGCGGTGTTTGCTTTCGGGGTACTCCTTCAGGGCATTCTTGAGCGCCGTGATGGCCGACTTGTAGCGTCCGATCTTGTAATAGGTATAGGCGTTCAGGTAGGCCTTTTCGTGGAGCCGTTCGGTGAGTTCGGTGTTGATCTTCTTGAACTCCTCGATGCGCGAGCTCTGCGGGTAGCGCGACATGAACTCGTTGATGGCGATCAGGGCCTGACCGGTGACGGTCTGGTCGCGCGAGGGGGCAGGCGAGAGGAAGAAGAAGCAGAGGGCGTACATGCCTTCGGCATCCTCGATGAAGGCGCTGCGGCCGAATTTGCGGCGGAAGTCGTCGAGTTCGGTCGAGGCTGTTTCGTAGTCGTGGTTCTTGAAGCGGCTGCGGGCCTTGTAGAAGGAGACGGTGTCTTCGCGCGAGGTGCCCTGATAGTAGTGCTCCACGCCCTCGAAGAGTGTGATGGCGCGTTGCCATTTGCCGTTGTCGTAATACTCCAGCGCCTTGCTGTAGATCAGTTCGGGCTGCCCGCTTTTCAGGAGTGCATTCATGCCGGAGCATCCGCTGAGGAAGAGGGCCGCCGCCAGGGCGCACAGGGCGTATGAGAAAGTCTGCTTCATTTGAGAATCTTTTACGGCGCTTTATCGCGCAAAGTTACGCATAAATTAACGATTTGCAAAAAAAATATTGCCCTGCCCGCGGGAAAAGGCCCTTGTGTCGGGAGGTTTGGGCTGTTGCGGCCCCCTGCCTGCCGGGTATCGTCTAATTGGGTGGAAGAAAGGCACTTTCCGGCTTCGGACGTGAAAAAAGATTTGCAAATGTGGATTATCTTTCTTATCTTTGCCTTATGCGATGAAACAGGGTTCTGGCCTTTGCGGGCCAGGATTCTTATTTTTTATGTTTTATTTTTTGGAGGTTCCGCTCCGGACGGGGCCTCCGGGGAATGATTGAATTATGGCAAAAGAGACTATTTATCTGACAGCCGAGGGGTACAAGAAACTCAAGGACGAACTCGACCACATGCGTTCCGTCGAGCGCCCGGCTATCTCGGCGGCGATTGCGGAGGCTCGCGACAAGGGCGACCTTTCGGAGAACGCTGAGTATGATGCGGCCCGTGAGGCGCAGGGGCTGCTCGAGATGCGGATTGCCAAACTCGAAGACACGATTGCCAATGCCCGGGTCATCGACGAGTCGAAGATTGACAAGAGCAAGGTGCAGATTCTGAGCAAGGTGACGCTGCTGAATCACAATACCAACAAGCAGATGACCTATACGATCGTAGCCGAGCACGAGGCCAATCTGCGCGAGGGCAAACTCGCCATCGGCACGCCCATTGCCAAGGCACTGCTGGGTCACAAGAAGGGTGACCGTGTGGATGTGAATGTGCCGGCCGGAACGATTCACTTCGAGATCCTCGACATCTCGATCTGATCCGGAGCCTGGAAAAGACATACGACCTACCGAGAATTCGGTATTTTTATCGGGACCGCTTGCCGCGGTCCTTTTTTTTCGTACCTTCACGGCGATGAAGATGCACCTCACGCTCCGACGATTGACGGCAGCCTTTTTGCTGCTGACGCTGCTCGGCGCCTATGCCGGGCAGAAGGTGCATATCTATCTCGAGGACCATGCCCATTTTGCCGCCCATTGCGGCGATCTGCTGCCCGACAACGGAGCCCGGGAGGAGATCGTCGGGTATTGTCCCGTTGACAACTACCACTTCTTTCCCTATCTGGCGCAGAGCCTGCCGGCCCCGCAGTTCCACGGCGAGGTGCTGGCCGTGCTGCAGCCCCAAGCTACGCGGTGTTGTTGCGCACAGCGCGTGACGGTCCTTTCGCTGCGGGCGCCTCCCGGGTTTGACCGCTGACGGAAGCGATGCGCGGGGCGTATCGCATCGGGTCCCTGCACGGGCAGGGGCGCAGGCGTCGTATGCCTGCCTCCGGGGCTTCGAAAGCCTTCGGAACGTTCCCCAGTTGTCAAACCGATTGAAAATCCATTTATGAAAAATATCCTTTTGGCGGCACTGCCTTTGCTGTTGCTGCCCTGTTTCGGCGCAGCGGGCGCCGAGGCTCCCCGCAAAGCCACCGACGCGAACCTTTTCGGACACGTCGTCGACCGCACGACGCACGAACACCTGGCCTATGCCACGGTCTCGGTTGTCGGCACCACCTTCGGCACCACCACCGACGCCTCGGGCCACTACTTTCTGAAGAACCTCCCCGAGGGGCGGCTGCTGATCGAGGTCCGGGCGCTGGGCTACGCCCTACGGCGCGACTCCGTCCAGCTGACACGCGGCACGACCCTCGAACTGAATTTCGAGGTCGAACCCAGCGGCATTGCCATGGACGAGGTGGTTGTCTCGGCCAGCCGTTCGGCTACGCTGCGGCGCGAGGCTCCGGCGCTGGTGAGCGTCCTCGACGCCCGGCTCTTCGAACGCACCGAGGCGTCGTGCCTGGCCCAGGGACTGTCGTTCCAGCCCGGCGTGCGGGTCGAGAACGACTGCCAGAACTGCGGCTTCACGCAGGTGCGCATCAACGGTCTGGACGGCCACTATTCGCAGATTCTGGTCGATTCGCATCCGCTCTTTTCGGCCCTGACGGGGGTCTACGGCCTGGAGCAGATCCCCTCGAACATGATCGAACGGGTTGAGGTGCTGCGCGGCGGCGGTTCGGCGCTTTTCGGGTCGTCGGCTATCGGCGGGACGATCAACGTCATCACCCGCGAACCGACGCGCAGTACGGCGCAGTTCTCCCACCGGCTGCTCTCGCTCGGCGGCAGCCACTCCTACGACAACACCTCGATGCTCAACGCCTCGATCGTCTCCGAGAGCGGTCGCGCCGGATTCGGCATCTTCGGCCAGAGCCGCCACCGCTCGGGATACGACCACAACGGCGACGGCTTTACGGAGCTTCCGCAGCTTGAGAGCCGTTCGCTGGGCATGCGCACCTTCCTGCGGACGGGGGCCTATTCGCGGCTGACGGCCCAGTATCACCATCTCAACGAGTTCCGCCGGGGCGGCGACCTGCTGAAACAGCCCCCTCACGAGGCCAATGTGGCCGAACAGGCCGACCATGCCATCGACGGCGGCAGCCTTTCGTTCGACCTCTCGTCGGCCGACCGCCGGGACCGCTTCAATGCCTACGCCTCGTTCCAGCATACGGCCCGCAAGAGCTACTACGGCAGCCGGCAGGATACGCGGGCCTACGGCACGACCCGGGATCTGGTCGTGGCGACCGGCCTGCAGTATGTCCATGCCTTCGAGCGGTTGTGGTTCCTGCCCGCCGAGCTGACCCTTGGGGCCGAATACAGCTACGATGATCTGGCCGACCGTTCGGTGGGCTATGACATCCATACCGATCAGCGGGTGCATATCGTCGGCGGCTATCTGCAGAACGAGTGGAAGTCGGAGAGGTGGTCCTTCCTGCTGGGCGGGCGTCTGGACAAGCACAATCTGGTCGATCACGTGATCTTCAGCCCACGGGTCAACCTGCGCTTCAACCCCACGGAGTCGGTCAACCTGCGGTTGAGCTACGCCGCCGGCTACCGGGCTCCGCAGGCCTTCGACGAGGATCTGCACGTCGCCATCGTGGGCGGCGAGCGGGTTCGCATCCGGCTGGCCGACAACCTGCGCGAGGAGCGTTCGCACAGCGTCAGCCTCTCGGCCGACCTCTACCACAACTTCGGATCGGTGCAGACCAACCTGTTGATCGAGGGTTTCCACACCCGGCTGAAGGATGTCTTTGCGTTGCGCGACCTGCAGCAGCCGGACGACGGCGGCAAGATCCAGGAGCGTTACAACGGTTCGGGAGCGACGGTGACGGGGTTGAACCTCGAGGGGCGTGCGGTCTTCACGCGCTGGTTCGAGCTGCAGTCCGGCATGACGTGGCAGCGCAGCCGCTATGTCGAGCCCGAGGCGTGGAGCGACGACCCCGAAGTGGCGCCCGTGCGGAGGATGTTCCGCACGCCGGACCTCTACGGCTACTTCACGGCATCGTTCAAACCATGGCGCCGCCTGACGGCCGACCTCTCCGGCACCTGTACGGGCGAAATGCTCGTGCAGCACAAGGCCGGTTCGGGCGTCGGGCAGGATGTGGCCGTCACGACGCCGGCCTTCTGCGACGTGAATCTGAAGGTGGCCTACGACTGGCGGATCTACCGCGACGTCACACTGCAGCTCTACGGCGGCGTGCAGAACCTCTTCAACGCCTATCAGCGCGATTTCGACCGCGGCATCGAGCGGGATTCGGGCTATATCTACGGACCGTCGCTGCCGCGCAGCTGGTTTGTCGGCGCGAAGATCTCATTCTGAGGGTTGTCCGGGGCGGTTTGCCGCCTTCGGGCGTCTTCAGAAGCTCTTCCTGTTGCATAAAAACGGCCCCGATACGCGTATCGGGGCCGTTTGTCTTCGCGGTTGCCTGCTGGCAGCCGTCGGGCTACAGGGCGTTGATCTCGTGCAGCACGCGGTTGGTCTTGTGGACGGCTTCGGCCGAGGCGGCGAACTTCGCGGCCTCCTCCTTGGTGAGCTCCACCTCGACGATCTTCTCGATGCCCTTGCGGCCGATGATCGCCGGTACGCCGATGCAGAGGTCCGACTGCCCGTATTCTCCCTCGAGGTAGCACGAGCAGGGAATCAGCTTCTTCTGGTCGTGGAGAATGGCCTCGACCATCATCGAGGCGGCGGCTCCCGGAGCGTACCAGGCTGACGTGCCGATGAGTTTGGTCAGCGTGGCGCCTCCGACCATCGTGTTCTGTACGGCCTCCTGAAGCTTCTTCTTCGAGGCGAACTGCGTGACGGGAACTCCGTTGACCGTGGCCTTCGACAGCAGCGGGATCATCGTCGTGTCGCCGTGACCGCCGATCACCATTCCGTCGATATTGTTGATGTTGACGCCTGTAGCCTTGGCCAGATAGCACTTGAAGCGCGACGAATCCAGTGCGCCGCCCATACCGATGATGCGGTTTTTGGGGAGTCCCGAGGCCTTCAGGGCCAGATAGGTCAGCGTATCCATGGGGTTGGCCACGACGATGATGATGGCGCGCGGCGAGTACTGGATGACGTTGCCGACGACGCCCTTCATGATATTGGCATTCGTGCCGATGAGTTCTTCGCGGGTCATGCCCGGTTTGCGGGGGATGCCCGAGGTGATGACCACCACGTCCGAATTGGCCGTCTTCCGGTAGTCGTTGGTTACACCGACGAGTTTCGTGTCGAAATCCATCAGCGTGGAGGTCTGGTACATGTCCAGCATTTTGCCTTCGGAGAGGCCCTCCTTGATGTCGACGAGAACCACTTCGCTTGCCACTTCGCGGCAAGCCATCACATTCGCACAGGTTGCACCTACGGCGCCTGCGCCTACGACGGTAACTTTTGACATACTTTTGAGCGTTTGGGTTAGCAGGTAATTCGGATTTGGGGGCGGAGTTGTCCGCTTTGCGGCGGATCCTCATCCGGAACACGGTCAGCGAGACTTTCGTTGCGGCTCCATCACTCTTTTTCACACCTTTTCATTCCGCTGAGGCGGTGCGGACCAGTATCCGTATTCTACCTTGCAGGAGCGGATTGTCCTTGCCGCGGAACATTCGCACGTTTGCGCTTTTCGGGGATTCATACGCTCGGGTATCGGACTCCGTTTGGACTTTTCCCATTCTTTTCCCATTTCCCGTTCTGTCTTGCACAGATTCGTGAGTCCATTGCGGAGTTTTTCTCCCCCCCCCTGGTTCTGCGCGTTCCATCTCCCACACGGCCGCACCGGTTGCGCTTTCTGCGCCTGCAGATGTCGGCTGGTTGCAGCGTCTGCTTTTTCCATGGCCCGTTTGCACACACGGCATCCGGGTTTCAGCGTTGTCGTGCCGGGACCGAGCCCGCCGGGGCTCTTCTCCCGAGAGTTGCGAATCCGTCCGTTGCCGGGGTTGATTGCTCCATTCTCCTGTTTGCGCACACACTCACTTTTTTCCAACCTTTTATTGATATCGGCGTCATGCCTCTCTCCTCGCGATGCGCCTATTCGTGCGTGCCTTCATCCCGCAATATCCCGGCAGCGAACTTCTCCGCCCCCTTATTATGGTCGGAACTATCCGATCAGTTTCTCGTAGTCGGCCGGGCTGAGCAGCTTTTCGAATTCGGTCGGATCGGTCATCTTGACCTTGACGAGCCAACCTTCGCCGTAGGCGTCCTTGTTGACGATCGAAGGATCGGCATCGACGGCGCTGTTGAACTCCAGCACCTCGCCGCCCACGGGCAGGAAGGCGTCGCTGACGGTCTTCACGGCCTCGATCGAGCCGAAGACTTCGCCGGCGGCCAGTGTTTCGCCGACGGTAGGCACGTCGACGAAGACGATGTCGCCCAGCTGGCTCTGTGCGAAATCGGTGATGCCGACAACGGCTACGTCGCCCTCGACGCGGCACCACTCGTGGTCGTTCGAGTATTTCAGATTTGCAGGTACATTCATGGTATTTGAAATTTTTGTTTATGAAATCGGTTTATTCCTTTGCAAATATAACTGTTATTTTTGTAACAGCAAGAAAAATCGTCCTAAATTTCATGCAACTCCGGGCGGATTCTCCCGGCCCGGGCGTGGTTCTCCGATGTGGCGGTTCCTATTTCCGGAGGACGAATTCGATCTCCTTGAAGAGGTATTCGCGGATCGTGCCGTCGTCGTGACGCAGGATCAACTCGCCCGTGGGGCGCACCCCCTCGATGACGGCGTGCGTGAGCGAGCCGTCGGGATAGCGGAACGTCCGCCGCACGCCCAGGTCGTACATGCGCCGGCGATACTCCTCCTGCAGGGCGTTGCGGTCGCCGTGTTCAAGCTGTTCGTAGCGGGCCGTCATGCAGCGTTCGAAGGTCTCGAGCACCTGGCGGCGGTCGTAGCGGCGTCCGGTGAGCTGAGCCATCGAGACGGGATTCGGAAGCGACGGATCGAACTCCGTCTGGTTGACGTTGATGCCGATGCCGAGCAGCGAACGCGAGAGCGTTGCGCCGGCGTAGTTGTGTTCGATCAGCACGCCCTCGAGCTTGCGGTCGCCGGCATAGATGTCGTTGGTCCACTTGATGCGGGTCTCGATGCCGTAGGCGGTGAAGGTGTCGGTCAGCGCCACGGAGAGTGCCTCGCAGAGCAGGAACTGTTCCGTGACGGGCAGGAAGCGCGGTTCGACGACCATCGTGAAGGTGAGATTCTCGCCTTCGGGGCTGAGCCACTGATGGCCGCGCTGGCCGCGTCCGGCGGTCTGGTGCTCGGCCCAGACGATGTCGCCGTGGCGGTATCGCGGGTCGCGGGCGTCGTCGTTGGTCGAGGTGGTCGTGTCGAGGTGGTAGATCATTTTTCGAGGTGTTTGGGTGGGGCGAACCGCAGGGGGTGCCATTGCATCACCCCCCCCCTCCCCGCGGGAGGGGATTCCGGTCGTAGGTCAGATCGAGACGCCGAAGTCGCGCAGGGCGTCGTTCAGCGAGGTTTTCTTGTCGGTGGACTCCTTGCGGCGGCCGATGATCAGCGCGCACGAGACGCTGTATTCGCCGGCGGGGAACTGCTTGCGGTAGCTGCCCGGGACGACCACCGAGCGGGCCGGCACATAGCCCTTGTAGGTGACGGGTTCGGGACCGGTGACGTCGATGATATGGGTCGAACCGGTGATGACGGTGTTCGATCCGAGGACCGCCTCGCGGCAGACGTGGGCCCCCTCGACGACGATCGAGCGCGAACCGATGAAGCAGTTGTCCTCGATGATCACGGGGGCGGCCTGCACGGGTTCGAGCACGCCGCCGATTCCGACGCCGCCCGAGAGATGTACGTGGCGGCCGATCTGGGCGCACGAGCCGACCGTGGCCCACGTGTCGACCATCGTGCCCGTGTCGACATAGGCGCCGATGTTGACGTACGAGGGCATCAGGATGGCTCCCGGGGCGATGTAGGCGCCGTAGCGGGCCACGGCGTGGGGTACGACGCGTACGCCCAGCCGTTCGTAGTCGTGCTTGAGCTCCATCTTGTCGAACCATTCGAGTTCGCCGGCCTGCATCTTGCGCATGGGCTGGATCGGGAAGTAGAGCAGCACGGCCTTCTTGACCCATTCGTTGACCTGCCACTCCTCGCTGCCCTCGGCCACGGGCTGGGCGGTGCGCAACTGGCCGCGGTCGACCAGGTCGATCACCTGGCGGATGGTCTGTCGATAGCTTTCGTCGTGCAGCAGTTCGCGGTTCTCCCACGCCTGGTCGATGCGTGTTTTGAGTTCGTTATGGTTGTCAGTCATCTTGTTCGGTATTTTTCAGGAGGACAAATTTATGGAAAATATCGAATTTTTCCTAACTTTGTCCCAATATCACCCAAACGGTTGTACTTATGAAGCATTATTCCTGGACGATCGCCGTGCTGACGGGCGCGGTGGCATTGGCAACGACCGGTTGCAACAACATGAAACAGATAAAGCATGCTCCCTACCCCGAGACGCCGCGCGGCGAGGTAGTGGACAACTATTTCGGCACCGAGGTGCCGGATCCCTACCGCTGGCTCGAGGATGACAATTCGCCGGAGACGGCCGCCTGGGTGGCAGCCGAAAATGCCGTGACGAACGCCTATCTGGAGCAGATTCCCTTCCGCGAAGCCATCCGCAAACGGCTGACCCAGTTGTGGAACTACCCCAAGGAGGGTGCTCCGGCCAAACACGGCGACTGGTGGTATTACTCCTCCAACGACGGCCTGCAGAACCAGGCGGTGATCTACCGCACGACGGCTCCCGGCCAGCCGGGCGAGGTGTTCCTTGACCCCAATACGCTCTCGGACGACGGTACGGTGGCCGTGGGCGAGATCTCCTTCTCGAAGGACGGCCGTTACTTTGCCTATGCCGCCGCGGCGTCGGGCTCGGACTGGGTCGAGATCCGCGTCATGGATACCGCGACCAAGGAGCTGACCGGAGACCGGATCGAGTGGGTGAAGTTCTCGGGAGCGGTGTGGGCCCCCGATTCGAAGGGCTTCTACTACAGTGCCTATGATGCCCCGAAGACGGGGACCTATTCGTCGCAGAACCAGTTCCAGAAGGTCTTCTACCATGCACTCGGCACGCCGCAGTCCGCCGACCGGCTCATCTACGAGGACAAGGCCCATCCGCTGCGTTACTTCTCGGCCTGGCCTTCGCAGGACGGCCGCTGGCTCTTCATCGTCGGTTCGGAGGGAACCTCCGGTTCGGAGATCCTCGTCCGCAAGGTTTCGGAACGCAGCTTCCGGACGCTGCTCCCGGGCTTCGCCTACGACTACCGCCTCATCGACTGCCAGGACGACAACCTCTACTTCATGACCAACGAGGGGGCCTCGAACTATGCCCTGAAGCGGATCTCGCTGACGAAGCCCGGACAGGTCGCCACGGTGATCCCCGAGCATCGGAAAAACCTGCTCGAAGGGGTGGGCAAGGCCGGCGGCTACCTCTTCGCCTCCTACCTGCAGGATGCACAGAACCGCATCGCGCAGTATGACTACGACGGAAAGCTGGTCCGTGAGGTCGAGCTCCCGGCCATCGGTGCCGTAGGCGGCTTCAGCGGCGAAAAGGAGGCTGCGGAGCTCTACTACACGCTGTCGAACTACACGTCGCCCGCCACGATCTACCGCTACGACATCGCCTCGGGCAAGTCGACCCTCTACAAGGCCCCCGAGGTGGCCTTCGACCCCTCGCTTTACGTCACCGAGCAGGTTTTCTACCCCTCGAAGGACGGTACGCAGGTGCCGATGTTCATCACCCGCCACAAGGACATGAAGCTCGACGGCAAGAATCCCTGCCTGCTCTACGGCTACGGCGGCTTCCAGATCAATATCACACCGGCCTTCAACCCCTCGGCGCTGATGTTCGTCGAGCAGGGCGGCATCTACTGTGTGGCCAACCTGCGCGGCGGCTCGGAGTACGGCGAGGCCTGGCACAAGGCCGGCATGCTCGAAAACAAGCAGAACGTCTTCGACGACTTCATCGCGGCGGCCGAATACCTCATCGCCCAAAAGTACACCTCGAAGGAGCGGCTGGCCATCAACGGTGCCTCGAACGGCGGTCTGCTGGTCGGCGCGTGCGAGGTGCAGCGCCCGGATCTCTTTGCCGTCTGCCTGCCGCAGGTCGGCGTGCTGGACATGCTGCGCTACCACAAGTTCACGATCGGCTGGGGCTGGGCCGTGGAGTACGGTTCGTCGGAAGACGCCGAGCAGTTCTCCTATATTTATAAGTATTCGCCGCTGCACAACATCCGAAAGGGTACGGTCTATCCGGCGACGCTGGTGATGACGGCCGACCACGACGACCGCGTCGTCCCGGCCCACTCGTTCAAGTTCGCCGCCGAGATGCAGTATGCCCAGGCGGGGGATGCCCCGGTGCTGATCCGCATCGATTCGAAGGCGGGTCACGGAGCCGGCAAGCCCACCTCGAAGCGCATCGACGATGCCACCGACATGTACGCGTTCCTCTTCCAGAATATCGGTGTGCCGTATCGCCCGGTCGGGGAGTAGCGGCGGCTGCCGGCAAGAGGTGGCAACGGCACGGGGGCTTCGCTGCGAGGCCCTCCGTGCCTTGCCGAATCAACAGAAGGTTAGGTTAATAAGGAAAAATATGAAGGTCTACAAATTCGGAGGCGCGTCGGTGCGGAATGCCGACGGGGTGAGAAACCTGCGCCGGATCATCGACGACGAACAACATCTCTTCATCATCGTCTCGGCGATGGGAAAGACGACCAATGCCCTGGAGAAGGTCTTCGAGGGGCTCCAGAAGGGCGACCGGCAGCAGTCGCTCGACCATATCGCACAGTTGCGGCAGTACCACGCCGAGATCATTGACGATCTGTGGCACGAACACCGACAGCTGGAGCGTGTCGAGCGTCTTTTCGACGAGCTGGAGCACGTCGCCACACAGACCCGCTACCTCCCCGAAGAGGCCGAGTTGTGGTACGACACGATCGTGGCCTACGGCGAGCTGGTCTCGACGACGATCATCTCCGAGTATCTGAACTACGCCGGGGTTCCGAACCGCTGGATCGACATGCGCCGGTGCTTCGTCACCGAACAGCGTCACAAGGATGCCGGAGTCGATCTTGCGGCTTCGACGCCGCTGCTGCGGGAGGCGGTCAAAGGGGGTCCGGAGACGATCTTCATCGGACAGGGCTTCATCGGCGGGGCGCCCGACGGAACCACCACCACGCTGGGCCGCGAAGGGTCGGACTACTCGGCAGCCGTGGCGGCCAATATCCTCGATGCGGAGTCGATGTCGGTGTGGAAGGATGTCGACGGTGTGCTGAACGCCGACCCGAAGATCTTCCCCGACGCCGTGCAGATCGCCGAGCTGAACTATCTGGATACCATCGAACTGGCCTACAGCGGTGCGCAGATCATCCACCCGAAGACCATCAAACCGCTGCAGAACAAGAATATCCCGCTCTACGTGCGTCCGTTTGGCGACAAGCGCAAGCCGGGAACGGTGATCCGCGGCATGTCGGCGCCGGTCGACGTCCCGATTCTGATTCTGAAGAAGGATCAGGTGCTGCTGACGATCCGTTCGCGCGACTTCTCGTTCGTGCTGGAGGAGAAGTTCGCGACGATCTTCTCGTTGCTCGAGCACTTCCGCATCAAGACCAATCTGATCCACAACTCGGCGGTCAACCTGAGTCTGTGTGTCGACAATTCGTGGCATATCGACGAGGTGGTCCGGGCGTTGCGCGAGTCGGGCTTCGACGTGATGACGACGCGCGACATGGAACTGCTGACCATCCGCGGTTATACGGATGATCTGTGGCGGCGTTATGCCCGCGGTCCGCAGGTCTTCATCCGCCAGGCGACGCAGTCCACCGTACGCGTCGTGCGCAAGAAGCAGGGGCAGTATTGATTGGCCGCCCGATTGGAGCCCATGAAAAAAGAGAGCCCGACGGCTCTCTTTTTTTGTTGTGCGGGTTCCGGATGTTCGTGTGCTTCCGGTTTAGAACGGATCGGTCGCCCCATGGCCCTCTCTCTCATTAGCCCCTCTCTAGAAGACTCCCTGACGGAGACGGTGAAGGATGCCCACGACCGACTGTTCACGAATCTCGCCGTTGCGTTTCATGTTCCAGATCATGCGGGCAATATAGCGTTCGATGTCGCGCTGCAGGCTCTTGTAGAGCGGACACGCCGTATAGTTTTCGTTGTCGAGCAGCACGTCGCGGATCGACCGCAGCGAATTGGTGTAGTTCGACATCTCGTTCTTCAGGGCCACGCCCTGCTTCTGCGAGGCGGTGATCCGTGCGATCGACATGTCGCGCAGCTTCTCGCAGACGGTGTTCAGCAGCACCATCACCACGTTGTCCATCAGCGTGTGGCCGTGCATGAAGAGGTAGGTGTTTTCGGGTTTCACGCCGCGCTGCCGGAGCTGGGTCTCGAACTCCTTCATGGGTTCGATCATCCGCGGATTGCGGCGCTTGAGCAGTTCTTCGCGCTTGGCGACGTTGCGCTGCAGCCATTCGAGGGTGCGTTCGCCGTTGTTCTCGATCTCGAGGTAGCCCAGCCGCACCGACGATTTGAAATCGGCCAGCGGGAAGACGTGCTCCGAGGCCAGCTGCGCCGAAAAGGCATACCAGAGGAAGAGCGGGTAGATCGTGCAGGAGTATTCGTGCAGGAAGCGCACGAAGTCGAAGATGCGCGTATCGTTCTTGGTGGCCTTGACGCAGACGTTGTGCAGCGAGGGGGCGTAGCAGAGGTAGTTCTCGGTGGCGTAGGCGTAGGTGTGGAACATGAAGCGGGCGTCGGCCAGCTGGCGCGACTGTTCGGTGCGCCCGGCAAAGAGGTAGTCGAAGTCCGAGTCGACGCAGAGGATCATCTCCTCGGACGACTGGGGGATCATCCCCAGCAGCACCTTCTTGCCCTTGGGCAGGTCGCCGCGGTCGGGCACCGAGATCTCGAAACGCAGATAGGGGTTGCGGAAGTGGTCGAAGATGCCGCGCCAGAAGGCGACATCCTCATAGCCTTCGACATAGACCTTCACCAGCCGCTGGTCGGGGTTGGCCGGCAGCGGGCGGGGGAGCTCCTCGAGGCTCTTCGCATGGGCGAAGGGGTGTGATTTGCGGGGTTTTTCGGTGAACTTCCTGGCCATACGCATACAAAGATAAATAATTTCGTATTTTTGCGCAAAATAAAGGCGCCCGATCGGCGTTTAATTCCTACCTTCCGAACACGATTTATGGCAGACAACGACTGGAAATCCCGCTTGGGGATGGTTTACTCGACCAATCCCGACTTCAAATACGAGACCGCCGCGAAGCCCGAGGCGGAGACTCTTCCGCCGCAGCGGCAGGAGCTGCGCGTATGGCTCGACCGCAAGCAGCGCGCCGGCAAGGTCGTCACGCTGGTGCGGGGCTTCGTCGGGCGCGACGAGGATCTGCAGGCTCTGGCCCGGATGCTCAAGACCCGGTGTGGCGTCGGCGGAGCGGCCAAGGAGGGCGAAATCATCATTCAGGGCGACCACCGCGACCGCATCGTCAACCTGCTCACCAGCAGCGGCTACCGTTGCAAAAAGGCCGGCAACTGAGGTGAGGTGGGCGCTGTTGTTCGTGTTGCTGCTCACCGCGCTGCTTTTCGGTGTGCGGCATGCCGAGGCCCAGTATTACACGTGGGGCTCGGATCCTCCGCTCAAGTGGTCGACGATCCGTACGCCCGACGTGCGGATGATCTATCCCGATACGGTCTCGGAGCTGGCGCGGCGCACGCTCTTCTACATCCGCGCCGTGCAGCCCGACATCGCCTACGGCTTCCGCCACGGGCCGATGCGCATTCCGTTTGTCATGCACCCCGAGAACTTCGAGTCGAACGGACTGGTGATGTACCTTCCCAAACGCGTGGAGTTTCTTACCTCGCCGGCCATCGACAGCTATTCGATGCCGTGGTACAAGCAGTTGGTGGCCCACGAGTACCGCCATGCCGTGCAGTACAACAACCTCAACCGGGGGATGATCCGCGTGCTGAGCTACATCCTCGGGCAGCAGGGCTCGACCATCGGTCTGCTGTGCATGCCGGTATGGGCCATGGAGGGAGATGCGGTGATGTCCGAGACGATGATGTCGTCGTTCGGCCGCGGACTGCAGCCCTCCTTCTCGATGGCCTACCGGGCCATGGGCAGCGTCGGGCGCGACCACCGCAACATCGACCGCTGGTTCTGCGGCTCCTACCGCGACTACATCCCCGACCATTACGAACTGGGTTATCAGATCTGCTCCTACGCCTGGGAGCGTTACGGCGAGAATGTCTGGGACCGCGTGGCGTGGTTTGGGTCGCGCAACCCCTACATGCTGGCCACGACGCGCATCGCGCTGGAGAAGTACTACGATACGAATGTCAGCCGGCTCTTCCGCGAGACGTTCGACGAACTGGAACGCTTCTGGTCGTCGCTGCCCGAGGAGCCGGACACGGCCCGGCCGCTCGTCGAACTCCCCGAGCGCAACCATACCGAATACCAATGGCCGCTGGCGCTGGGCGATACGGCGGTGCTGGCCGTGAAGACCGATCTGGACCGCGTGTCGCGCTTCGTGACGGTGGACCTCCGCACGGGTCGGGAGCGTGAGGTGGCTGCGACGGGGCTGATCTCCACGCGCCCGACGCTGGGCAACGGCCGCGTCTGGTGGACCGAATACCGCCGCTCGGCCCTCTTCGAACAGCGGGTCAATTCGCAGCTCTGCTACATGAATCTGGCCGATGGCCGGACCCGGACGGTCGGTCCGGCCCGGCGGGCGCTCTATCCCACCTCGACTCCCGATGCGCTGGGGTGGGTCGAATATGCGCCCGAGGGCCGTTATACGGTGGTCGTGCGGCGCAACGGCGGAGAGGAGGAGCGCTTCGCGGCGCCCGACCGCACGGAGTTGCACGGACTGGCGTGGGACGACCGGACGCGGGCGTGGTATGTGCTGGTTACGGACGGCAGCGGCATGTGGATCGGACGGATCGATGCCGGGGGGCTGCACGCCGTGACCCGCGGGGCCTACATTACGCTTTCGGACCTGCGGGCCTCCGACGGACGGCTCTACTACGGCTCGATCGCCTCAGGCAAGGATGAGGCTCATTGCTACGATCTGACCGAGAGGTGCGAATACCGCCTGACGACCTCGACCTATGGTTCGTTTGACCCGGCACCGGCCGGGGACCGGCTGCTGGTGACGACCTACGACCGACGGGGATACCGCCTGGCCTCACAGCCGGCTGACAGCGTGCGGATTCCCGTCGAGGCGCGGCGCGTGCCGCTGAACCGGGTCAATCCGCCGCGCCGCCGCTGGGAGGTGCTGAATCTCGATACGGTGCGCTTCGCGATGGCCGACTCGACGCTTCAGAGTTCGGATTTCCGGGCAAAACGCTACGCCAAAGTGCCCAATCTGGTCAACGTTCACAGCTGGATGCCGCTGGCTTTCAATCCCTTCTCTTTGGTCGAGGAGCAGTCGATCGACCTGAATGCCGGTGTGACGCTGATCTCGCAGAACCTGCTCTCGAATACCGAGGCCTACGCCTCCTACGGCTGGAACCGTTCCGAAGGGTCGCTCTTCAATCTGGGCGTACGCTACTACGGACTGGGCATCCGCTTCGATCTCGACGCCTCGTACGGCGGCAACCAGCTCTTCTATTCGCTCGGACAGTACAACGCCCAAACCGGAAAGTATGAGTATCAGTCGCGTCCGGCCCCCGACAAGTACTACTCCGTGGGGTTGTCGGCCACGCTGCCCTTCTATCTGCAACGCGGTTACCATACGCGCCAGTTCTCGGTCTCGGCCCGCTGGAACTACTCGAACGGCATGGTGGCCGATCTGGGCAAGATCGAGTGGGGTGAAGGAGGCGGAATCACCAACATCCAGCATGTCGGCTTCCGCGAGGGGCTGCATCAGGTCGCCTTCGGACTGGGTTATTCGGACCAGGTGCGCATGGCTCACCGCGACTTCGCCCCCCGCTGGGGCTACACCCTCTCGACCAGCTATACGTTCAATCCGGCGGACCGCTATTTCAGCGATCTGATCCTCTTCTACGGACAGGCCTATCTGCCGGGGGTGGTGCGCCACCACTCGCTTTCGGTAGCCGCGACCTACCAGACTTCGATCGGCGGTTACAAGTTCCCGGGGGGCTATGCCCCGTTGAGCTACAAGTCCACGCGCCTCATCCCGCGGGGCTTCACTTCGGCCGACATCGTCTCGAACAACTACACGGCCTGTGAGGCCAACTACCAGTTGCCGCTCTGCTATCCCGAGGGGGGTATCGGCTCGGTGATCTACTTCAAGCGCATCCGGCTCAACGTCGGCGGCGACTACGCCCGTTTCCGGACTCCGGTCGGGGGAGCGCTCGCGTGGCAGCGGATCTGGTCGGTGGGCGGCGACGTGGTTTTCGATTTCAACCTCTTCCGCCAACCCGCCTCGGGCACCTCGACCTTCACCCTCTCGTGCTACCGCCCCTCGACCGGCGGGGTGTGGATCGGCGGATCGCTCGGACTCCCATTTTAGGGAATATTTTGTATCTTTACGGCAAAATTCGGTCTTATGGAACAACGTAAGAAGTCGGGCATCAGCCCCAAAGCGATCAAATGGATCTGGGGCGTGGCCTTTGCACCTTTCGTACTGCTGGCACTGCTGCTGTTGCTGACGGCGCTCGGCCTCTTCGGCCGCCTGCCCTCGTTCGAGGAGCTGGAGAACCCCCGCAGCAATCTGGCCACGGAGATCTACTCCGAAGACGGCAAGGTCATCGGCACGTTCTTCGTGCAGAACCGCTCCTACGTGCAGTATGCCGACCTCTATCCGACGGACTCGACGCTCCATATCCGCCTCGACGGCCATGAGGTGCCGCCGATCGTCGCGGCGCTCATCTCCACGGAGGATGCCCGCTTCCGCAGCCACTCGGGAATCGACATTCCGTCGCTGGCCCGCGTAGCCTTCAAGACCGTGCTGCTGCAGAATACCTCGCAGGGCGGCGGTTCGACCATCACCCAGCAGCTGGCCAAGAACCTCTTCCCGCGCGATACGGCCCGCAACCGCGGCCGCGTGGCCCGTATGACCAAGCTCGTGACGGCGAAACTCAAGGAGTGGATCACGGCCCTCAAACTCGAATACAACTATACGAAGGAGGAGATCGCCGCCATGTACCTCAATACGGTCGAATACGGTTCGAATGCCTACGGCATCAAGTCGGCGGCCCATACGTTCTTCAACAAGGAGCCCCACGAGCTCAACGTACAGGAGGCGGCCGTGTTGGTCGGCGTGGTGAACGCCCCGACGCGCTATTCGCCCGTGCGGAACCCGGACAATGCGCTGGCCCGCCGCAATTTGGTCCTCACGCGCATGGAGGAGTCCGGGGCGCTGACGCGCAAGCAGCGCGACTCGATTGCGGCGCTGCCCATCGTGCTGAACTACCGCCCCATTTCGCACAACGAGGGCTCGGCGACCTATTTCCGCGAGATGCTGCGTCTGGTGATGAGTGCCGACCGCCCGAAGCGCAGCCAGTTCTACAACGAGTGGGACTACGACCAGGCGGTCAAGGAGTATGACGAGAATCCGCTCTACGGCTGGTGCCACAAGAACCGCAAGGCCGACGGTACGCCCTACAACATCTACCGCGACGGCCTGAAGATCTACACGACGATCAATTCGCGGATGCAGACCTACGCCGAACAGGCCGTGCAGAAGCAGATGGAGACGGTCATCCAGCCCAAGATGGATGCGCAGTACCGCCGCACGAAGGTGTTGTTCCTCGATACGGACCGTGAGGAGCGTGAGCGGATCATGCGTCAGGCGATCCGCTATTCGGACCGTTACCGCGAGATGAAGCGGGCGGGCTTCAGCGAGCGGCAGATTACGGCGTCGTTCGACGAACCCTGCCCGATGCGGGTCTTCACCTACAAGGGCGAACGCGATACGGTGATGACGCCGCGCGACTCGATCCTCCACCACAAGCGCATCATGCGGGCGGCGATGGTGGCGATGGACCCCCGCACGGGTTATGTCAAGGCCTACGTCGGCGGTCCGAACTTCCGCTACTTCAAGTACGACATGGCCAAACAGGGCAAACGCCAGATCGGTTCGACGATCAAGCCCTTTGTCTATACCTTCGCCATCGACCATCTGGGCTTCACCCCCTGCACGATGGTTCCGAACCTGCCGACGACGATCGAGACGGCCAACGGCACGGCCTGGTCGCCGAAGGAGGCCGGCAAGGTGGTCTACGACGGCGTGCTGCATCCGTTGCGCTGGGGCCTGGCCCGCAGCCGCAACAACTACTCGGCCTGGATCATGAAGCAGGCCAAGCAGCCCGAGGCCGTCGCCGACTTCATCCACAACATGGGTATCCGCAGCTATATCGATCCGGTTCCGGCGCTCTGCCTGGGCACCTCCGAATCGAACGTCTACGAGATGGTCAGCGCCTTCTCGACCTTCGCCAACGAGGGGGTGCATACCGACCCGATCTTCGTGACGCGCATCGAAGACCGGCAGGGCAATCTGATCGCCTCGTTCATCCCGCAGTCGCAGGACGCCATCAGCGAACGCACGGCCTATACGATGCTGACGATGCTCGAAGGGGTGGTCAATGCCGGAACGGCCGGACGTCTGAAGTGGCAGTTCGGACTCACGGACATGGAGATCGGCGGCAAGACCGGTACGTCGAACAAGAACCGCGACGCCTGGTTCATGTGTGTGGCTCCGAAACTGGTGGCCGGCGCCTGGGTCGGCGGTGAGGATCAGTCGGTGCACTTCCTTTCGGGCGGTGAGGGTAGCGTGGCGGCTCTGCCGATCGTGGGCGAGTTCCTCAAGCGGGTCTACGACGACGGACACCTGGGCGTGAGCCGTACGGACCAGTTCGTGCGGCCGGCGATGATGCCCCACTACGATTGTGAGGACGAGATGGATGCCGCTGGCCCCGAGCAGAGCGACGAGGAGGAGTTTTTCGGGTAGAGTCCCGGACTTCCGTCCGCCGGGCTCCGCTTCGCAGCCTTGGGGACGGGAATCTGAGACGGCAGATGTCGTTATGCGGGGTGAAGGGCTTGGGTTCTTAAAAAAATTTACTATATTTGTCCGGACAACTTGTCCCGCTATCCGTTAAATTAGGAAACAACATGAGAATTGCCATTGTGGGCGCCAGTGGCGCCGTAGGACAGGAGTTCCTGAAAATCCTCGAAGAACGCGATCTGAAGATCGACGAATTGCTGTTGTTCGGCTCCCAGCGGAGCGCCGGACGGACCTACCGTTTCCGCGGCAAGGATCTGACGGTCCGCCTGCTGCAGCATAACGACGATTTCAAGGGGGTGGATTACGCCCTGACGTCGGCCGGTGCCGGCACCTCGCGCGAATTTGCCGATACGATCACCAAATACGGCGCCCTGATGATCGACAACTCGAGTGCCTTCCGCATGGATGCCGACGTGCCGCTGGTCGTTCCGGAGGTGAATCCCGAGGATGCGAAGTGTGCTCCGCGCCGGATCATCGCCAACCCCAACTGCACGACGATCCAGATGGTTGTGGCGTTGAACGCCATCGAGAAGCTTTCGCATATCCGCCGAGTGCACGTGGCAACCTACCAGTCGGCCAGCGGAGCCGGAGCCTCGGCCATGACCGAACTGGTCAATCAGTATGCCGAACTGGCCGCCGGCAAGGAGCCGACGGTCGAGAAGTTCGCCTTCCAGCTGGCCTACAACGTCATTCCGCATATCGACGTCTTCACCGAGAACGACTACACGAAGGAGGAGATGAAGATGTTCAACGAGACGCGCAAGATCATGCACTCCGATATCCGTGTGTCGGCCACCTGCGTACGGGTGCCGGTGATGCGGGCCCATTCGGAGAGCGTCTGGCTCGAGACCGAGCGTCCGGTTTCGGTCGAGGAGGCTCGCGCGGCATTTGCCCAGGCGCCGGGCGTGGTGCTGATGGACGATCCGGCCAACAAGGTTTACCCGATGCCGCTGTTCATCGCCGGCAAGGATCCCGTCTACGTGGGCCGCATCCGCAAGGATCTGACCGATGAAAACGGCCTGACGTTCTGGTGCGTGAGCGACCAGATCAAGAAGGGGGCGGCACTCAATGCCGTGCAGATCCTCGAGACGCTGCTCTGATGGCGGCGGGTCTGCGGCGGGAGTCCCGTCGGCGTGCGACCGACCTGAAAAACCCTGTTCCGGATTCACGGGACAGGGTTTTTTCATGGGTGGGCCGGCCGAGTCGGGGCCGATTTTATTTTTCGCTCCCCCGCCTTGCCTCCCCCGGGAGGCTGCCGGATTATTTGACGGGGAGTTCCCAGTCGTCGGTGCGGAACGACGAGGCGGGAATGCCGCTGGTGTTGAAGAGCGAGGCCTCGGCATAGTTGCGGAAGGCGTAGCGTACGGCAACCGGTGTTGGAACCTCCTCGCTGGAGACGATCAGCACATCCTTGCGGCCGTCGATCCACGCCTTGGCCGGATGGAAGACCCGGTCGGCTCCGGCCACCTCGAACCCGGCGAGTTCGTCACCCAGCGGCGCCAGCGAACTCTTGCCCGTGCGGAAGGTCAGCAGGGCACGGTTGCCCTCGACGCTCATCGACTCGTAGACCGGAGCGTTGGGTTCGAATCCCCGGATGCCGTAGTCGTTGTACAGCGCCAGCCAGGCCAGCCGCTGACCGACCTGAGCCTTGCGTGCCGGATGGATGCAGGTTTTGTTGCCGATGTCGAGCGTGACGACCATGCCGCTGGCCGGAATCTCGTCGAGATTGCGCATCTGGGCCTCACGCAGCAGCGCCGAACCGCCCACCAGATCGGGGACTCCGTACTTGTAGGGTGCGATCTGCACGTAGTAGAACGGCAGGGTACCCTGGCCCCAGTTCTTGCGGAGCATCTCGACGAAGGCCGGCATCAGCCGTTGATACTGGGCCGGGCGGTTGCGGTTCTCCTCGCCCTGATACCAGAGGAACCCCTTGATCGTATAGGGGATGAGCGGGGCGATCATCGCATTGTAGAGCATCGTGGGTTGATGCGACGGGTGGTTGATCTTGTCGTTCCGGTCGAGGAACGAGAGGTCGAATTCCGGGAAGGCCTCCATGGCAGGGCGGTCCATCCATGCCTCGACGGGGGTTCCGCCCCAGCAGGTGACGATGATTCCGACCGGAATGTCGAGCCGCTGCTCGAGGTAACGGGCAAAGTAATAGGCCGTGGCACTGGAGGCGGCGACCGCGTCGGGCGTGTTCTCCAACCAGCGGGCCGAACAGCTCTCCTGCGGCGTGCGGGCCGTGGCGCGCTGGACGGTACAGATGCGGATCGGCGTTGAGGCCTTGGCTCCGACGATCACCTCCGTGGCCCCTTCGACGGGCTGATTCCGGAAGCCGCCCATGGGCATCTCCATGTTCGACTGTCCGGAGCAGAACCACACCTCGCCGATCAGGACGTTGTTGATCTTCAGCGCTTCGCCGTCGCTCAGCTCGATGGTGTAGGGACCGCCCGCCTCGGGAGTGGGAACGGTCGTCTGCCAATGGCCCTCGCGGTCGGCCGTCGTTGTAACGGGGTGTTTGCTCCACGACGGTCGGATCGTCACCTTTTTACCCGGCGAAGCCGTTCCCCAGAAGCGGGCATCGCTCTGTTGTTGGAGTACCATGTTGTCACTGAAGAGCACCGGCAGGGTGATCTTCGCCTGCAGGGTGAAGGCCGTTCCGAGAGTGGCCAGTGTCAAAAGGAGTCGTTTCATGGCTAATTGTCAGATCTTTTCAAGTTCGACTGTGAAGTGCCGCAGGATCGGGGCCTCGAAGGTGATCCGGTAGCCGGTCGTGATCTCGGCGCGGCGTTCGTAGATGTTGCGGCAGGCGGCGGCAATGACGCGGATGTGGTTGTCCGTATAGACGCGGCGCGGGATGGCCAGACGCAGCAGTTCGAGGGCCGGATAACGGTTTTCGTGCGTTTCGGGGTCGCGGTCCGCGAGGATCGAGCCGATCTCCACGCCGCGGATCCCCGCCTCGATGTAGAGCTCCACGGCCAGCGTCTGGGCAATGAACTGCTCCTTCGGGAGGTTCGGCAGTACCTTCTTGGCGTCGATGAAGATCGCGTGTCCGCCGGCCGGCCGCTGATACGGTACGCCGTACTCGTCGAGCAGGTCGCCCAGCAGTTTCACCTGGCGGATGCGGGCGTCAAGCTGCTCGAACTCCGTATTCTCGTCCAGCCCCACGGCCAGGGCATCCATGTCGCGTCCTGACATGCCGCCGTAGGTGACATACCCCTCGTACATGATGCAGAACGACATGGCGCGCGTGAAGAGCTCCTCGGAGCGCATGGCCACCAGTCCGCCCATGTTCACCACGCCGTCTTTCTTGGCCGACATGGTCATGATGTCGGCGTAGGAGTAGATCTCGCGGGTGATCTCCTTGATCGAACGGTCGGCATAGCCCTCTTCGCGGGTCTTGATGAAGTAGGCGTTCTCGGCAAAGCGCGCCGAGTCGATGAGCAAGGGCACGCCGTAGCGGCGGCATACCTCGGCCGTCTGGCGGATGTTGTGCATCGAGACGGGCTGTCCGCCGGCCGTATTGTTGGTGATGGTCAGCACCACGCACGGAACCTTCTCGCGGGGATTCTCGCGCAGGACCTTTTCGAGTTTCTCCGTGTCCATCTCACCCTTGAAGGGGAGTTCGAGCTGGGTGTCGGCTGCGGCGTCGATCGTACAGTCGACGGCGTGGCAGCGGCGGAACTCGATGTGTCCTTTCGTGGTGTCGAAGTGCGAGTTGCCGGGGACGATGTCACCCTCGTGGAGCAGCGCCGAGAAGATGACGTTTTCGGCGGCGCGTCCCTGGTGGGTCGGCAGGAAGTAGGGCATGCCGAAGAGCTTCTCGACCATGGCCCGCAGCCGGAAGTAGGAGGAGGCGCCGGCATAGCTTTCGTCGCCGGTCATCATGGCGGCCCACTGGCGGTCGGACATCGAGCCCGTGCCGGAGTCGGTCAGCAGGTCGATCGTTACCTGGTCGGCGCGCAGCTTGAAGAGGTTGTAGTGGGCCTCACGGATCCAGGTTTCGCGCTCTTCGCGGGTCGACGTGCGGATGGCCTCGGTCATCTTGATCTTGTAGGGTTCAGCATAGGGTAGTTTCATGGTGTTGGTTTGAAAGGTTATTTCTCAAAATTACGCAAAAAAATCGAGATATTGCCTCCGGAGCTTTCAATTTATACGAAAAACCGCCGTTTCCCAGGAGAACGGCGGTGTGGAACGGGCCTTGACGGCGGGCAGGATCAGAAGTAGTAGTTGAATCCGATCGTGGCGCCGAGGTTCAGACCGAGCGAGAAGCTGCGGTTCGAGAGTTTGTTGTCGCCCTCCTTGGTGATGTCGGTGCGGTAGCCCAGGTCGCCGGCATTGAACATGATGCCGATGTGGTCCGAAGGCCGGAATTCGAAGTTGAGCAGGTTGAGACCTACCTGGAACATCGAGGTGTTCTGCTCGGTGACATCCGTATCGTTGATCTCCGATTTGTTCTTTCCGAAGCCTGCGCCCACGTAGAAACGCGGAACGTAGTAGAATTTCTCACCCAGCGAGATGTAGTAGCTGACCATCGGGCGGATGATGAAGAGTCCGCTCTTGTCGAAGAGCTGGTCGCCGTTGGTGGAGTTGTTGCGGTTCGGATCCTTCGTGAAGCTGTAGCCGATGGCGCCGCCGACCGAAAGTTTGTCGATGACGAAGTAGTGGAACTGCGGTGTGATTTCGAAACTGCGCGACCCCTTCTCGGTGGCGGAGGTCGAGGCTACGGTGGCCTTCGAGCTGGAGGATTTCCAGGACAACGATCCCGAAACGAGCATGTCGCCGCCCTCCTGGGCGTACAGGGCCGAGGTCATGCCGGCCAGGGCCAGACAAAGCAGAAGTTTTTTCATGAGTGTAGTGTTTGGGTGAATAATGAATGTTTTGGAATTCTTCTCAAAGATACGATTTTTTGGGTTCGAAGAGGCAAAAACACCGATATTTTTCCAGAATCCAGATCCGGGGATGCCGGCTGACGGTTGTCGACCCGGCGGCGATTGTCGTCCGGGAAGGTCCGACGTCCGTTCGGGCCCCCGGCTTCGGAGCCGAAAAACCGACTTTTTAAAAAATTTTTGCCTCGGGGTTGTGTTTTCTGCGCGAAAGAGCGTATCTTCGCAACGCGAAATGCCGCTAATCCGATGGTGGAGAGAATTCAATACTTGCTGATTCTGTTGCTCTTCGTTCTGACGGGGAGTCTGGAAGGTGTATCTTTCCGGAACGAGGTCCACGACAACCAGTCGGTGCTGACCTGCTCGACCGAATCCGACGGTGCTTCCGATGCCGTTCGCAACCAGCTCTCTGCGTGGACCCACTCCTGCGAATTCCAGGCCGAATCCCCGGTTGTCATCTTCGAACACAAGTTCGTCGTGCGGCAGCGTGCCGTGCAGCGTGCCGGCGTGGAGCGCGCCTTCGGGGTGCGGATCGCCTCGGCCCGGCACTCCGACGCCGGGCCCGGCTCTGCGGTGGATGACTATGTCATTTCGCTCGGGTGCCTGCTGATTTGACCCGCCCGGCTCCGTCTTCCGCCGCCGCGGAGCACGGCCTCCGCCGATATTGGCCGCAGGACGGACCCAGTAACCGACCCCGGGAGCCCTCCTCCCGCCGGTCGCAGCAACCGTCGAATCCATAAATAAATTAATATATGTATTTCACGCTATTGGTGGTCGTCATTCTTACGGCCATTGCGCTGGTTGCAGTCGCGTTGGGCATCGCCCGCGCCATCTCGCCGCGTTCGTACAACCCCCAGAAGGGTGAGGCCTACGAATGCGGTATTCCGACGCACGGACGTTCGTGGATGCAGTTCAAGGTGGGTTACTACCTCTTTGCCATCCTCTTTCTGATGTTCGACGTCGAGACGGTCTTCCTCTTCTCGTGGGCCGTCGTCGTGCAGGATCTCGGCACCTACGGGCTGGTGAGCATCCTGTTCTTCCTGGTCGTATTGATTTTGGGCCTGGCCTATGCCTGGCGGAAAGGAGCTTTGGAATGGAAGTAGGAAAACCCCGCATCAAGTCGATGAAGTACGAAGACTTCAACGACAACGAGTACATCGAATCGATGATTCGCGAGTTGCGCGAGCACGGCACGAACGTCGTCGTGGGATGCCTGGACGAGGTGATCGAATGGGGCCGCAGCAACAGTCTCTGGCCGCTGACCTTCGCCACGAGCTGCTGCGGCATCGAGTTCATGGCCGTGGGCGCCGCGCGCTACGATTTTGCCCGGTTCGGGTTTGAAGTGGCCCGCGCCTCCCCGCGCCAGGCCGACTTCATCATGGTCGCCGGTACGATCACCCACAAGATGGCCCCCGTGCTGCGGCGCCTCTACGACCAGATGGCCGACCCGAAGTACGTGATCGCCGTGGGCGGCTGCGCCATCAGCGGCGGCCCCTTCAAGCGGTCGTACCACGTCGTCAACGGCGTGGACCAGATCCTGCCCGTCGACGTCTACATCCCGGGCTGCCCGCCGCGTCCCGAGGCGATGCTCTACGGACTGATGCAGCTGCAGCGCAAGGTGCGCCTGCAGCGCTTCTTCGGCGACGTCAACCGGCAGATCGACGAGAAGGAGTACGAAGAGCTGATGCGGCGCGACCTGACGGCCGAAAAGAACGATTTGAACGTGGAAAGAGCTGACAAACATGAATGATACGCTGAAAGAGAGAATGACGGCCTGGGAACCCGCGGCCGTCGCGTGCGAGCAGGGCGACGGATACTTCGCCGTGCCGCCCGAGCGGCTGCACGCGCTGGCCGAGCGGCTGCATGCCGAGGGATTCGACTTCCTGCGCAGCCTCACGGGCATGGACTGGGGCGAGGAGGGCCTCGGCGCCGTCTACCATATCGAATCCACCGCCACGGGCGAGAACATCGTCCTGCGCACGGTGACACCCGACCGCGAGCGGCCCGTGCTGCCGTCGGTCTGCGACGTGTGGCGCGCCGCGGAGCTCAACGAACGCGAGGTCTTCGACTACTTCGGCGTCCGGTTCCTGAACCATCCCGACATGCGGCGCCTCTACCTGCGCGACGACTGGGTGGGATACCCCCTGCGCAAGGACTACGACCCGTCGCTGAACCCCCTGCGCATGAGCAACGAGGTCTCGCGCGACGATGCGCCGAGCTACGAGCTGCTGCCCGACGGCAGCTACATCCGCAAGCGCACGCCGATCTTCGACGAGGACGAATACGTCATCAACATCGGCCCCCAGCACCCGGCCACGCACGGCGTGCTGCGCTTCCGCGTCTCGCTCGAGGGTGAGATCATCCGCAAGCTCGACGTGCACTGCGGCTACATCCACCGCGGCATCGAGAAGATGTGCGAGGAGCTGACCTATCCGCAGACCCTCGCGCTCACGGACCGGCTCGACTACCTCGGCGCCTCGCAGAACCGCCACGCGCTGTGCATGTGCATCGAGCGGGCGATGGGGGTCGAGGTCTCCGAGCGCGTGCAGTACATCCGCACGATCATGGACGAGCTGCAGCGCATCGACTCGCACCTGCTCTTCTTCTCGTGCCTCTGCATGGACATGGGCGCCCTGACGGCCTTCTTCTACGGCTTCCGCGACCGCGAAAAGGTGCTCGACATCCTCGAGCAGACGACCGGCGGCCGCCTGATCCAGGCCTACAACACGATCGGCGGCGTGCAGGCCGACATCCATCCCGACTTCGTGCGCAAGGTCAAGGAGCTGATCGCCTACCTGCGTCCCACGCTGCGCGAGTACCACGAGATCTTCACGGGCAACGTCATCGCCCGCGAACGGTTGGAGGGGACGGGCGTGCTGTCGCGTGCCGACGCCATCTCGTTCGGCGCCACGGGCGGTACGGGCCGCGCGTCGGGCTGGGCCTGCGACGTGCGCAAGCGCCACCCCTACGCCATGTACGGTAAGGTCAACTTCCGCGAGGTGCTCTTTACCGAGGGCGACTGCATGGCCCGCTACATGGTCCGCATGCGCGAGATCGAAGAGAGCATGCGCATCATCGAGCAGCTCGTCGACAACATCCCCGAGGGGGCGTACCAGCTGAAGATGAAGCCCGTGATCCGCATCCCCGAGGGCAGCTACTACGCCGCCGTCGAGGGGAGCCGCGGCGAGTTCGGCGTCTTCATCGAGAGCCGCGGCGACAAGTACCCCTACCGCATGAAGTTCCGTTCGACGGGGCTTCCGCTGGTGGCCTGTCTGGACACCATCTCGCGCGGGGTGAAGATCGCCGACCTGATCGCCATCGGCGGAACGCTGGACTATGTGGTCCCCGATATTGACCGTTAAACGCAAAACCCGAAGATATGTTTGATTTCAGCATAATTACAAGCTGGGTTCACGGACTGCTGACGTCGTGGATGCCCGAGGGCCTGGCGATCTTCCTCGAATGCGTGATCGTCGGCGTCTGCCTGCTGCTGATGTATGCCGTGATCGCCATCGTGATGATCTTCATGGAGCGCAAGGTCTGCGCGGCGTTCCAGTGCCGTCTGGGCCCGATGCGCGTGGGACCGTGGGGCACGGTGCAGGTCTTCTGCGACGTGCTGAAGATGTTGACCAAGGAGATCATCACCATCCGCCATTCGGACCGTCTCCTCTACAACCTGGCCCCCTATATCGTCATTCTGGCTTCGGTGCTGGCCTTCGCCTGCCTGCCCGTGGCGCGGGGGCTGGAGATCCTCGACTTCAACGTCGGCGTCTTCTTCCTGATGGCCGCCTCGTCGATCGGCGTGGTGGGCATCCTGCTGGCCGGCTGGGGCTCGAACAACAAGTATTCGCTCATCGGAGCCATGCGCAGCGGCGCCCAGATGATCTCCTACGAACTCTCGATCGGCCTGTCGATCCTCACGATCGTCGTGCTGACCGATACGATGCAGTTTTCGGAGATCGTCGAGCGGCAGGCCGACGGCTGGTTCCTCTTCAAGGGCCACATCCCGGCGCTGATCGCCTTCGTGATCTACCTCATCGCGGGCAACGCCGAGGTCAACCGCGGACCGTTCGACCTCCCGGAGGCCGAGTCGGAACTCACGGCCGGTTACCACACCGAGTATTCGGGCATGCACTTCGGCCTCTTCTACGTCGCCGAGTTCGTCAACCTGTTCATCATCTCGGGCGTGGCGGCCACGATCTTCCTCGGAGGCTGGATGCCGCTGCACATCCCCGGCTGGGAGGGCTTCAACACCGTCATGGACTACATCCCGGGCTTCGTGTGGTTCTTCGCCAAGGCCTTCTTCGTGGTGTGGCTGCTGATGTGGATCAAGTGGACCTTCCCGCGGCTGCGCGTCGACCAGATCCTGACGCTCGAATGGAAATACCTCGTGCCGATCGGACTGGTGAACCTGCTGCTGATGGTCATTGTCGTCGTATTCAAACTGCATTTCTGATTATGAGCTATATCAAAGGACTCTTCCAGGGGATCGGCAGCCTGGCTACGGGCCTGAAAGTTACTTTCAGGGAGTTCTTCACGCCGAAGGTCACGGAACAGTATCCCGAGAACCGGGCGACGCTGCGGATGTACGACCGCTTCTGCGGCGAACTGACCATGCCGCACGACGCCGAAGGGCGCAACAGGTGCATCGCCTGCGGGCTCTGTCAGGCGAACTGTCCGAACGGTACGATCCGCCTTGTGACCGAGACGGTCGCCGATCCCGAAACGGGCAAGACGAAGAAGCGACTCGTGCGCTACGAGTACGACCTGGGGTCGTGCATGTTCTGCCACCTGTGCGTGAACAGTTGCCCAACGGGCGCCATCCGCTTCTCCCAGAAGTTCGAACACGCGGTCTTCACCCGCGAAAAACTCGTCAAACAACTCAACCGCTAAGCCATGGAGATCACACTCGAACTGATCGTTTTCATCATTCTTGCGCTTTTTATCAGCGTGAATGCCGTGCTGGCCGTGACAACCAAACGTATTTTGCGTGCCGCGACCTATCTGCTGTTTGTGTTGTTCGGCACGGCCGGTATCTATTTCCAACTCAACTATTCGTTCCTCGGGGCCGTGCAGCTGCTGATCTATGCCGGCGGTATCACGGTGCTCTACGTCTTTTCGATTCTGCTGACGTCGAGCGAAGGCGACAAGACCTCCGACCTGAAGGGCTACAAACTCGTGGCGGGACTGATCGCCACGGTCGTGAGTCTGGGCATCTGCCTCTGGGTGATGCTGCGCCACGACTTCCTGCCCCAGCACTTCGAACACGGCGAACTCAACGTACAGGAGATCGGCCATGCGTTGATGAGCGCCGACAAATACGGTTACGTGCTGCCCTTCGAGGTCATCAGCGTGCTGCTGCTGGCCTGCATCGTCGGCGGCATCCTGATCGCCCGCAAACGCTAAAACCAGTACGGCTATGATCAAAATGGAATATTACCTCGTCGTCTCCACGATCCTGATGTTCGTGGGCATCTACGGCTTCGTCACGCGCCGCAACCTGCTGGCGATGCTGATCTCCGTGGAGCTGATCCTCAATTCGGTGGATATCAACTTCGTGGTCTTCAACCGTTTCCTCTTTCCGGAGCAGCTCGAAGGATTCTTCTTCACGCTCTTTGCCATCGGCGTGAGCGCCGCGGAGACCGCCGTGGCCATCGCCATCATCATCAACATCTACCGCAACATCCGCAACATCGAGGTCAAGAACCTGCGGGAGATGAAGTGGTAAACCCCGTGCACGAACGCTTATGGAATATACGATTCTGATTCTGTTGCTGCCCTTCGTGAGCTTCCTGCTGCTGGGACTCGCGGGCATGAAACTCCGGCCCGTGGTGGCGGGGGCCATCGGTACGGCGGTGCTGGCCGTGGTGGCCGTGCTGAGCTACCTGACGGCCTGGGAGTATTTCTCGGCCGGACGCGACGCCGCAGGCCTCTTCCCGACCCTCATTCCGTGGAATACGGTCTGGCTGCCCATCTCGGGTGATCTGCACATCGACCTGGGTGTGCTGCTCGATCCGATCTCGGTAATGATGCTGGTGGTGATCTCCACCGTGTCGCTCATGGTCCACATCTATTCGTTCGGCTACATGAAGGGCGAGCGGGGCTTCCAGCGCTACTACGCCTTCCTGTCGCTCTTCACGATGAGCATGATGGGGCTGGTCGTGGCGACGAACATCTTCCAGATGTACCTCTTCTGGGAGCTGGTGGGCGTCAGCTCCTACCTGCTGATCGGCTTCTACTACACGAAGCCCGAGGCGATCGCCGCCTCGAAGAAGGCCTTCATCGTGACGCGCTTCGCCGACCTGGGCTTCCTCGTCGGCATCCTCGTCTACGGCTACTACGCCGGGACGTTCACTTTCACGCCCGCCGCCGCGACGCTGGCCGCCGCCGGGGTGATGATCCCGCTGGCGCTGGGTCTGATGTTTGTCGGCGGTGCGGGCAAGAGCGCCATGTTCCCGCTGCACATCTGGCTGCCCGACGCCATGGAGGGCCCGACACCCGTTTCTGCGCTGATCCATGCCGCGACGATGGTCGTGGCCGGTGTCTACCTCGTGGCGCGGATGTTCCCGCTGTTCATCGGCTACGCCCCCGAGGTGCTGCACTGGACGGCCTACATCGGTGCCTTCACGGCGCTGTACGCCGCCGTGGTAGCCTGCGTGCAGAGCGACATCAAGCGCGTGCTGGCCTTCAGTACCATCTCGCAGATCGGCTTCATGATCGTGGCGCTGGGCGTCTGCACGTCGAGCGACCCCCACACGGGCGGTCTGGGCTACATGGCCTCGATGTTCCACCTCTTCACCCACGCCATGTTCAAGGCGCTGCTGTTCCTCGGTGCCGGCGCCATCATCCACGCCGTACATTCGAACGAGATGTCGACGATGGGCGGCCTGCGCAAGTATATGCCCCTGACGCACATCACGTTCCTCGTGGCCTGCCTGGCCATCGCCGGCATCTGGCCCTTCAGCGGTTTCTTCTCGAAGGATGAGATCCTGACGGCCTGCTTTGCCTTCAGCCCCGTGATGGGGTGGGTGATGACGGCCATCGCCGGTCTGACGGCCTTCTACATGTTCCGCCTCTACTATGGCATCTTCTGGGGCCGCGAGAACCGCGAGCTCCACGCCGAGCATACGCCCCACGAGGCCCCCTTCACGATGACGCTCCCGCTGCTGATTCTGGCTGCGGTGACCTGCGTGGCGGGCTTCATCCCCTTCGGGCAGTTCGTCTCGTCGGACGGCCTCCCCTACACGATCCACATCGACGGCCGTGTGGCGACGCTGAGCCTCTGCGTGGCCGTCGTGGCCATTGCGCTGGCCACGTGGATGTACGCCCGTGAGAAGCAGCCCGTGGCCGACCGTCTGGCCGAACGCTTCAGCGGTCTGCATCGGGCGGCCTACCACCGCTTCTACATCGACGAGGTGTACCAGTTCATCACCCACCGCGTGATCTTCGCCTGCATCTCGACGCCGATCGCCTGGTTCGACCGTCACGTCGTCGACGGCTTCCTCAATCTGCTGGCTTCGGCCACGAACGGTGTCGCCTGCCTGATCCGCGGCATGCAGAGCGGCAGTGTGCAGCGTTACTGCATCTGGTTCATGGGCGGTGCGCTGGGACTGACGATCCTGATTCTTTTAATCTGCTAATCGGAACACGTTATGAATATCTTATCCCTGTTTCCTGCCGTACCCCTGGTGATGATGCTGGGGTTGTGGCTCTCGAAGTCACGGCGGCAGATCCATACCGTGATGGTGGTGGGATCCACGGTGCTGCTGGCGCTGGCCGTATGGCTCGTTTTCCACTACCTCGGCCTGCGTGAGGCGGGTGAAACGGCCCAGATGCTTCTTACGGAGAGCGTCATGTGGTACGCCCCGCTCAACATCCACTATGCCGTGGGTGTCGACGGTATCTCGGTGGCCATGCTGTTGCTCTCGGCCATCATCGTCTTTACGGGCACCTTCGCCTCGTGGCAGATGCAGAAGGACGTCAAGGCCTATTTCCTGTGGTTCTGTCTGCTGAGTGTCGGCGTCTTCGGATTCTTCATCTCGGTCGACCTCTTCACGATGTTCATGTTCTACGAGGTGGCGCTGATCCCGATGTATCTCTTGATCGGCGTCTGGGGCAGCGGCCGCAAGGAGTACTCGGCCATGAAGCTGACGCTGATGCTCATGGGCGGTTCGGCGCTGCTGCTGATCGGCATCCTGGGCATCTATTTCGGTGCCGGTGCCACGACGATGAACGTGCAGGAGATCGCCGCCCTGCACAACATTCCGATCCAGCTGCAGCGGATCTGGTTTCCGCTGGTCTTCATCGGATTCGGCGTGCTGGGGGCCCTGTTTCCCTTCCACACGTGGAGCCCCGACGGTCACGCCTCGGCCCCGACGGCCGTCTCGATGCTTCACGCCGGCGTGCTGATGAAGCTGGGCGGCTACGGCTGCTTCCGCGTGGCGATGTACCTGCTGCCCGAGGCGGCGCACGAGCTGAGCTGGATCTTCATCATCCTGACGACCATCTCGGTGGTCTACGGCGCCTTCTCGGCCTGCGTGCAGACCGACCTGAAGTACATCAACGCCTACTCGTCGGTATCGCACTGCGGTCTGGTGCTCTTCGCCATTCTGATGATGAATACCACGGCCTCGACGGGCGCCATCCTGCAGATGCTGAGCCACGGTCTGATGACGGCGCTCTTCTTCGCGCTGATCGGCATGATCTACGGCCGTACGCATACGCGTGACGTGCGTCAGCTGAGCGGTCTGATGAAAGTGATGCCCTTCCTGGCGGTGGGTTACGTGATCGCCGGTCTGGCGAACCTCGGACTGCCGGGCCTGAGCGGCTTCGTGGCCGAGATGACGATCTTCAATGGCGCCTTCATGAACGACGATACGTTCCACCGCGTGGTGACCGTCATCGCCTGCACGTCGATCGTCATCACGGCGGTCTACATCCTGCGCGTCATCGGACGGATCCTCTACGGCACGTGCCAAAACCCCGAACATCTGAAACTCTCCGACGCCACGTGGGACGAACGCTTCGCGGTCATCTGCCTGGTTGTGGCCGTCGCCGGTCTGGGCCTGGCCCCGCTGTGGGTGAGCGACATGATCCGCGGCAGCGTCTCGGAACTCATTGCACACATTTTGAGTTGATAAGCGTATGGATTATACCTCGATATTTCCGCTGATGCGGGCCGAACTGACCCTCACGGCAATCCTTGTTCTCGTCTTCCTCTACGACCTGATCGCCGGCGAGCGCGGTCACCGCTGGTTCTCGGCCGTGACGTGCGTGCTGCTGCTCGTTCAGGTGGCGGTCAACTTGGTCCCGGGTCCCGAGGGCGAACTCTTCGGCGGGATGTTCCGCACGGTGCCGATGGACGGCGTGGTGAAGAGCATCCTCTCGATCGGTGCGCTGATCGTCTGCCTGCAGGCCGATCAGTGGCTGCAGCGTGAGGACACCCGCCACAAACAGGGCGAATTCTACATCCTGACCCTCTCGACGCTGCTGGGCATGTACTTCATGATCTCGGCGGGCCACTTCCTGATGTTCTTCATCGGACTCGAACTGGCCTCGGTGCCGATGGCCTGCCTGGTGGCCTTCGACAAGTACAAGCACCACTCGGCCGAGGCCGGTGCGAAATACATCCTCTGCGCCCTCTTCTCGAGCGGTCTGATGCTCTTCGGCATCTCGTTCCTCTACGGCACGACCGGTACGCTCTATTTCGACGACATGGCGGCCCGACTCGACGGCTCGCCCCTCGAGATCATGTCGCTGGTCTTCTTCTTCTCGGGCCTGGGCTTCAAGATCTCGCTCGTGCCGTTCCACCTCTGGACGGCCGACGCCTACCAGGGCGCTCCGACGACCGTGACCTCCTACCTTTCGGTCGTCTCGAAGGCTGCGGCCGCGTTCGTGCTCTTCACGACGCTGGTCAAGGTCTTCGCCCCGATGATCGAGCAGTGGCAGACGCTGCTGTGGATCGTCACGGTGCTGAGCATCACGGTGGCCAACCTCTTCGCCCTGCGGCAGAAGGACCTCAAACGCTTCATGGCCTTCTCGTCGATCTCGCAGGCCGGCTACATCATGCTGGCCGTCATCGGCGGCAGTGCGCTGAGCATGACCTCGCTGGTCTTCTACGTGCTGGTCTATCTGGCGGCCAACCTGGCGGTCTTCGGCGTGCTGTCGACCGTCGAGCAGCACACGGGCGGCAAGGTCTCGCTCGAGGACTACAACGGCTTCTACCGCACGAATCCCAAACTGGCCGTGATGATGATGCTGGCGCTCTTCTCGCTGGCGGGCATTCCGCCCTTCGCGGGCTTCTTCTCGAAGTTCTTCGTCTTCGCGTCGGCCTTCAAGGCGGGTTTCTACGTGCTGGTCTTCATCGCCCTGCTCAATACGGTCATCTCGCTCTACTACTACCTGCTGATCGTCAAGGCGATGTTCATCACCCCGTCGGACGAGCCGATTGCCACTTTCCGCAGCGATACCTGTACGCGCATCAGCCTGGCTCTGTGCATGGCCGGCGTGCTGCTGCTGGGTGTGGTAAGCGCCGTTTACGACGGAATCAATACCCTCTCCTTCGGACTCTGATCCGGGAGGATCGCTCAAAGAGGCGCAACCCGTTGGGGTTGCGCCTCTTTTTTGTACGGCCGGAGATCGTATTTTGTGCGGTGCCGGCCGGATATTGCGGAATTTGCCCTATTTTTGCCTCACGAAACCGCTTGTAACCGCTCGAAATCATGCTGCTTACCCTCTTGCGACGGATCTCCGTCCGACAGATTCTGGTGGCGGGATGCCTGGTGACCCTGCTCTATGCGCTGCTGAGCCGGGGCGTCTACCACTCCGACGAACACTACCAGATCCTCGAATATGCCCACATGAAGCTCTTCGGAACCCCGACGGTCGACCATCTGGCCTGGGAGTATCCGCTGCAGATGCGCTCCGGCGTGCAACCCTTCGTGGCGTGGGTCGTCTGCCGCGGGCTGACGGCCGCCGGCATCTGGTCGCCGTGGCTGGCCGTGACGCTGCTGCAGCTGTTGAGCGGTCTTCTGTCGGTGGTCGTGATGCTCTTCTTTTGGCGTACGGTGCGCGGCGGGCTCTCCGAAGCACAGAGCAAGTGGTTCCTGCTGACGGGCTTTTTCCTCTGGTTCATGGCCTATCTGCACGTCCATTTCAACGCCGAGATGCTCTCGGGCAATCTCCTGCTGCTGCTTGCGGCGCTGACGATCCGTTACCGCCGCAGCGACTCCCGGCAGGAGTTCCGTTGGGACTGGCGCTCGGAGTCGTGGCCGGGGCACTCTTCATCGTCCGCTATCAGGCGGGTTTCGCCCTGCTGGGCTACGGCATCTGGCTGTTGTGCTTCAACCGCCGCTGGCGGCTCTATGCCGGCATGGTGGTGGGGGTTGCGGTGCTGCTGGCCGTCGGGATGGCGGCCGACCGCTGGCTCTACGGCGAGTGGGTCTTCGCCCCGTGGAACTACCTGCAGGAGAATATCCTCCATGCCCGGATGGATCTGTTCCGCCACGAACCCTGGTGGTACTACCTGACGGCCCCGGTGTTGGAGGGCGGCATCTTTTTCGGACTGCTGGCCCTCGTCGCGACGCTTGTCTTCTTCTGTCGCCATCCTCGCCACGTCGTCACCTGGATGCTGATTCCCTTCCTGCTCATCCACTTCTTTTTGGCCCACAAGGAGATCCGCTTCTTCTTCCCGGCGCTCTTCTTCGTGCCGTGGTTTCTCGTCGATCTGTTCCGCGGACAGGGCGAACGCTTCTCTCGGCGCGGCTGGCAGTGGGTGCTGGGCGTACTGGCGGTGCTGAACCTCGGCGCCATGGTCTACAATCTGGCGCAGACCACGCCGGATATCAGCTTCTACTGCATGCTGCGTGACTATTGCCGCGGTCGGGGCGAGGTTGTGGCGCTGAACCTCGCCGAGGAGACAACCTACTGCAGCCGCATGCAGCACTTCTCGGGCGAGCCCCGCGTGACCGAAGCGCGCTTCTACCTGCCTCGGAACCTCGACCTGCGCCACTGCGCCACATCGGCCGAACTGGAGGCCGCGGCGCAGCAGCTTACGGCCGCCGGACGGCAGGTGCTGATCCTCTCGGCGGATTCCGGTCTGGCGGACCACTCACCGCTGACGCTGCGCAAAATCAACTGGAGCCCCTATCCCGCGTGGGTGGTGCGCTACTTCAACTTCAACGACTGGACGCGTTATGCCGTCCGTTCGAAAAATGCCTATGAGATGGTGGAATCCCCGGTAGACTCCGCAGATCGGGAGTCGGGGCGTCGGTAGGGGATGCTCCGGCGGTTCGTTTTTCCGCCTTTGGTCGGGCGCCGGCCGGGCGTCTTGTCACCGGTCGTCCCGAACGGGGAAGAGTTCGCCTTCGGCCCGGGGCGTGTTGCGGCGTTCGAGAGCCAGCAGACGCTCCTTGATGGCGATTCCGGCGGCGTAGCCCGTCATCGAACCGTCGCTGCCGATGACCCGGTGGCAGGGAATCAGAATGGCGATCGGGTTGCGGTTGTTGGCCATCCCGACGGCCCGTGCTGCCCGCCGGCGGCCGATCTGTTCGGCAATCTGGCCGTAGGTGCGCGTCTGGCCGTAGGGGATGCTCCGCAGGGCCTGCCAGACCTGCCGTTGGAAATCGCTCCCGCTGGGATCGAGCGGTAGGGTGAAGTCGCGCCGCCGCCCGGCCAGGTACTCCCCGAGCTCTTCGGCTGCACGGCGCAGCAGCGGCGGAATTTCCGATCCGGCCGCGTGCCCCGGTTCTCCGGCCGCGCATGTCACCCCTTCGCCGGGCGTGCGGACCTGCATGCCTCCGGCCGCGCATCCCGGTTCTCCTGTTGCGCGTCCCGGCTTTCCGGCCGCACATACTGCCCCGGCTGCGCAAGTTGCATTCCCGTCGATCCGCAGTGCCGCCTCTCCCGTGTACATCACTCCTCCGTCGACCCGCAATTCCGCCCCTCCCGCAACAAGCTCCGCCCCGGCGGGGATCTCACTGCCGAAGCTCAGCCCGACGATCGCCTGCTCCGAGGCCGTGAGCGTCATCCGCCCCAGCGGGGTGGCGATATGCAGCGACCGGATCATAGATGTTCGAGCGTATAGTCGATCATCTTCTGCCGCACGTGGCTCATGGCGTCGGGCATCATCGAGTGGTTCTGGTCCGGATAGACCATCATGTCGTACTGCTTGCCGGCACGGTTCAGCGCGCGGGTCATCTCGACCGTATTCTGGAAATGGACGTTGTCGTCGGCCGTGCCGTGGATGATCAGCAGCCGCGTGCGCCGGTCGTCGAGCATCTGTGCGAAGTGGATCGGCGAATATTTGTCATACCCGTCGGCATTGAACTGCGGGAGGTTGTTGTAGATTTCGGTGTAGATCGTGTCGTAGTAGCGCCACGAGGTGACTGGCGCCACGGCAATCGCCATGCGGAACAGCCCGTGGCCCTTCAGCGCGCAGCTCAGGGCCATGAACCCGCCGTACGACCAGCCGTAGATGCCGATGCGCGCCGGGTCGATCCACGGCTGCGAGGCCATGTAGCGGGCCAGCGAGAGCTGGTCCTCGACCTCCAGCGCACCGAGCCGTCCGTAGGTCTGTTTCTTGAATTTCTCGCCCCGGAAACCCGTTCCGCGGCCGTCGGCGCAGACCACCACGTAGCCCTTTTCGGTCAGGGCATCCTCCCAGTCCATCGACCAGCGGTCGGCCACCTGCTGCGATCCCGGGCCCGAGTACTGCGTCAGCAGCACGGGGTAGCGCTTCGCGGGGTCGAAACCGCGGGGCAGCACTCGATAGGCGTTGAGCGTGTCGCCCCGCTCGGTCGTGAAGCGGAAGAACTCCTTGACGGGCTGCTGCCGGGCCGCGAGCTCGTCGCGCAGCGCGCGGCTGTCGGCCAGCGTGCGCAGAGGCCGCCCTTCGGCATCGCACACCTCGGTGAGATTGGGCGTCGAGGCGTTCGAGAAGGTGGTGATAAAGTAGCGCATGCCGGCGCTCGGCGCGACGGTGTAGTACCCTTCGCCCTGTGTCAGACGCTGTTTGTCGCTGCCGTCGAGGCGCACGCTGTAGAGGTTGCGGCGCAGGGGCGAGGTCTCGGTCGAGAGGTACCAGACGCGTTTGCCGTCCGTGCCGACCACCTGCGTCACCTCCCACTTCCCGCGGGTCACCTGTTCGAGCAGTCCGCGGCGCAGGCTGTAGAGGTAGAGGTGCATGTAGCCCGTATGGCTCTCCTGCCGCACGAGGAAGCGGTCCCGGTCGACGAACGTGACCGTCTGGTCGTCAACCCGCTCGACATACTGCTGCGTGCGCTCCTCGTAGACCGTGCGCTGGGCGCCGTGGGGCTCGCAGACCACCATCTCGAAGGTGTTCTGGCGGCGGTTCAGGCGGAAGTACCACGGCCGCCCGTCGGGGGTCCAGCCGATGCGCGGAATGTACTGGTCGCTCTCGGAGCCCGTCTCGAGGCGCTGTTTGGCGCCGGTTGCCAGGTCGACGACCCACAGTTCGACCGTCGAGTTGCGCTCGCCGGCCTTCGGGTACTTGAACGAGAAGGCCCGGTTGTAGAGCTTGCCGTCGTAGCGCATCATCTCCATCAGCGGCACTTGGCTCTCGTCGAAGCGCAGGAAGGCCAGGCGGCTGCCGTCGGGCGAGAAGGCGTAGGCCTTCGTCGTGCCGAACTCCTCCTCGTAGACCCAGTCCGTCGTGCCGTTGATCACCTCGTTCCAGCGGCCGTCGTCGGTCAGACGGCGGGTCTGCCGCGTCTCGAGGTCGTAGGCGTAGAGGTCGTTGCGGTCGGAGTAGATGATGCGCCGTCCGTCGGGCGAGAACGAGGCGTCGCGCGGAGCCTCGGCCTCGCGCAGAATCGGCGTCAGCCGTCCGTCGCGCAGGAGCGTATAGCTTGTCGTGTAGGAGTGGCGGTAGATCGGCTGCCGCCCCGAGGCGATGAGGATCGACCGCTCGTCGGGCGAAAGCTCGTAGTCCGAGATCGTGAGGTTGGGCGTCGGCGTCGGGAGCAGGCTCTCGCCCGCTCCCGCCTCGGCGTAGGCGTAGCGGCGGATGTCGTTGCCCTCGAGGCGGGTGTAGTGCTCGCCGTCGTTCATCGAGCGGATGCCGCGCACCGTCTCGTTCATCGCCTTCAGACGGGCGATTTCGGCATATTCGTTACCGGCCGAGGCGCGGCCGGCCGTAAAAAGAAGCGTCGCGCCCAGCAGCAGGGAGGCTGTGCGGCGCGTGCTTCGGTTTGTCGGGTTGTTCATCGTGTTGCGGAGTGTTCTGGTGAGGTGTTGCCGGCAGGCGGGTTGCGGGATCAGATGTCCTCGACGTCGAAGTCGTAGCCCAGGCGTTTGCCCGTCACGAATTTCGAGTTGTCCATCTTGGTGTTGAACTGGTCGACCGTCACGCGCTTGTTCTCCTCGTAGGGAGGCATCAGCAGGTCGAAGTCGAGCGAGTAGGCGATGGCTGCCTCCAGCACGTCGACCAGCGCGTCGCGGTCGATCTCCTTCTTGCCGAAGTTCATGGCCCGCATTGAGGTCTGCTGCTTGCCCTCGACGAAGTAGCAGCGTTCGCGGTTGATGAAGATCCGCCCGATGAGATAGCCCTCGTCGGCGTTGCGGTTGAACTTGAACGAGTCGGAGAGGAAGTTGTAGATGTTGATCAGACCGCAGTAGGAGTTCTCCTGGTCGGCCTGCACGTAGGGATTCTGCCAGATGAGGTGGTTGGCGTCGAACTCGAAGATGTCGGTGTGCATCTGGAAGATCAGCAGGTCGTTGGCCACCTGCAATTGGGCCTCGAATTTACCGCGGTCGCGGTATTCGAGCCGCACGCGGCGGTCGAGTTTGCCGTCCAGTTCGTCGTCCATCTCCGCGGCGATTTCGAGCAGCGTCTCCTTCAGCAGGTTGAAGGCGGCGAACGTATTGTCGAAAACCTTCTGTTTGAGGTTCGATTTGCGGATGATCGTGTCGAGAATCCGGGTTCTCAAGGGAGTTGTTTCCATAAGGTATGGTATGTCGTTGGTTTTTGCGGTATTCGGGTGCGGGGCGGGGTGTCGTCCGGCGGTTTCCGGGGCTGTTGTCCGGGGCCCCGGCTGCTGCACGGCCGCCCTGTCTGCTGGGGTTTATTTGATGCGCAGCCGGCGGCCGGCTTCAAGCTCTTCACCGGGCTTGAGCCCGTTGAGCCGCTCGATCGACCGCGTGCGGATGGCGTAGGACTGTCCGACGGCGTAGGCCGTTTCGCCCGGGCGGCAGATGTGGTGCTGGGCATTGCCCTCCCAGCGCTTCTTCTTGCGCTCGATGTAGACCACCTCGCCGGTCATCGGCTGGGCCTTCTTGTCCTTCAGGTCGTTGAACCGCCGCAGGTTGCGTGCCGAGATGCGGAACTTGCGGCCGATGTTCTCGAAGGTGTCGTTCTCCTTGGCCGTGACGTAGTGCACGCCGTTGGTCATGTAGACGTTGTAACCCTCGTGGGCGTTGATCGTCACGCGGTAGTTGTCCGGATCGACGGCCGCCTCGGTGCGGGCGACCTCCTCGACGCTCGACTGCGACGAGAACCACTCCTCGGGGTTGCGCTCCAGACCGAAGCGCGTGGCGTAGAGCCGCTCGCCGTCGGGACGGTCCAGCAGGTAGAGCTGGCTCTCCTCGATGATGCGGATCAGCCGCTGGGCGTAGTCCGGAGCCGTGGCGTAGCCGGCGGCCTTCAGTCCGCGGGCCCAGCTCTTGTAGTCGTCCGAGGCGTAGGCGAAGAGCGAATCGTAGCGGGGTTGCGAGTCGAGGAATTCGGCGTGGTCCTCGTACGAGGCCTCGACCGAGGGGTAGGCGCGGAAGCATTCGCCCTTGGCGTCGTCGTCGTGGTAGACGCGCTCGCCCTTCCAGCCCGTCTTGCACTTGATGCCGAAGTGGTTGTTCGACTTCATTGCCAGGAGGCTGTTGCCGCAGTCCGACTCGAGGATTCCCTGGGCCAGGGTGATGCTGGCCGGGATGCCGTAACGCTCCATGTGTGCCACGGCGATGTGCATGTATCGGTCGACATACTCCTCGCGGGTCTGGCGCACCTGGGCCCTTAGGCCGAGGGCGAGTCCCAGGAGGATTCCCGTCAGGAGTATTGCTTTTCTGGAAATATTCATTATCTTTGTTTGATGATTACCGACAAAGGTATAATTTTCCGCTGAAAATAGCAATAATCCCATAAAACCGAACCTATGTTTACCGAAAACGCGAACCGCATTTTCAACCGTTCCATCGAGGATTACCACCGCTGGGACGATGTGGACCACCCGATCGAGAATCCGTTCGAGGCGGGGACGATCGACCACCTGCTCTACCACAAGAACTGGATCGACACCGTGCAGTGGCATCTGGAGGACATCATCCGCGACCCGGCGATCGATCCGGTGGAGGCGCTCCGGATCAAGCGGCGTATCGACAAGTCGAACCAGGACCGCACGGACATGGTGGAGTATATCGACTCCTACCTGCTGGACAAGTACCGGGATGTCCGCCCGGCGGCCGATGCACGGCTCAATACCGAGACGCCGGCGTGGGCCATCGACCGGCTGTCGATCCTGGCGCTGAAGATCTACCACATGGCTCGCGAGACCGAACGTACGGATGTCGACCAGGCTCACCGCGATGCCTGCCGCCGCAAGCTCGACGTGCTGCTCACCCAGCAGGTCGACCTTTCGCGGGCCATCGAGGAGCTGATCGAGGATATCGAGGCGGGACGCAAGTACATGAAGACCTACAAGCAGATGAAGATGTACAACGACCCGTCGCTGAATCCCGTGCTCTATGGGCAGAAAAAGTAACGGCCCGCTGCCCCGTCACCTGCTGGTACTGCGCACCTCGGCCATGGGCGACGTGGCGATGCTGCCCCATGCCCTGCGGGCGCTGTGCGCGGCCTGCCCCGATCTGAAGGTCACGGTGGCGACGCGGCGGCTCTTCTATCCCTTTTTCGAGGGGCTTCCGGTCGATTTTCTGGAGGTCGACACGAAGGGTGTGCACCACTCGCTGCGGGGAATGTGGCGGCTGGCGGCCGAGGCCCGGCGCCTCGGCGTGGATGCCGTGGCCGACGTCCACGACGTGCTGCGCTCGAAGGCTTTCCGCCTCTCGATGCGGCTGCACGGCATCCCGACGGCCCATATCGACAAGGGCCGCGCCGAAAAACGCCGCTTTATCCGTACGGGCGGTCGTGGCATGAAACCCCTGCGCCATACCGTGTTGCGCTATTGCGACGTCTTCCGGCAGCTGGGCTTCACGTTTCCCGATCCGACGCCGGCACCGCATCGCACCCTCGAAAACCCTTTCGGGCCGAAGCAGGGTCGCTGGGTGGGCTTCGCCCCCTTCTCGGCCCATCGGGGCAAGACCTATCCCGAGGCGCAGGCTCGGGAACTGGTTCGTCTGCTTGCGGAGCATTTTGACCGGGTCTTCATCCACAGCGGCGGGGACACCGAGAAGACCTTTGCCGAGGAGATGGAGCGGACGTATCCCAACGTGACGGCGCTGGCTGGCAAGCTCCGGCTGGATGGCGAGATGGCCCTCGTCTCGAATCTCGACTGCGTGGTGGCGATGGATTCGCTGGTCATGCATCTGGCGGCGCTGGTCGGCACGCCGGTAGTGTCGATCTGGGGCGCCACCCATCCCGGGTTGGGATTCCTGGGATTCGGCGCACCGGAGGAGGGCATCGTGCAGGCCGACTGCGATTGCCGCCCATGCTCGGTCTTCGGCAACAAGCCTTGCCGTTTCGGCGACTGGCACTGCCTGACGGCCATCACGCCCGAGATGGTCACCGATCGGGTCGAGCGGCTGATCGGCCGGCCGTAACGACTTTCCGACGACGAGACAAAAAAACGTTGCAGCTCGCTGCAACGTTTTTTTGTGAAAGGGACTCCTCGGGGTTACTTCGCCACGGAGGCGGAGTCGGCCCGGTCGCTTCCGGATGCGACGGTATCTCCGGCCGGGTTCTGTTCGGTCTCCATTTGTCCGTCCCCGGCCGCTTCGGCCTCTGCGGCGGGCATCTCCGGTCCGGCGACCTTCGTGAAGACGACCTCCGTCCCCTCGATCGTCATCTGCAGACGCCCCTCGGCATCCCGGGCGATGACGCCCGTCTGCGAGAAGTCGAAGCTTGCGCCGTTGCCGACACTGCGACCCCGGAGCAGAATTTTGTCTGCCTCGTCCAGCAGTTCCCAGCCCGAATAGAGCAGCGTGGCCGAGTTGATCGAGACGGCCTCGCCCTCGACGCGGATTTCGACGCCCATCGTGAACTCGGGGTGCTCCTCGTTGTAGAGCATCCACCGCCCGACGGCCTCGGCATAGGTGGGGTTGGTCGAGACCTTCAGGGCGTCGGCCCCGTCTTCGAGGCGTCCGCGGTACTCCACTGCCACCGGAGCTCCGACAAGCAGTCCGTAGGCTTCGCTGCGGTCGGCATCGGCCAGCGAAAAGGTGTAGGTCTGCTCGGAGGAGAGGTCCTGTACCGTGACCTGATTCATCGAGGCGTCGGTGATATGGCCCGTAAAGGTCCCGGGCTCCCGTTCGCCGCAGGCTGCGGCTCCGAGCAGGGCCACGGCCGCGATCCACATACTCTTTTTCATCATCTTTGCGGTTTTGAAATTTCCGGCTGCAAAAATAGCGAAAATTCCCGATTGTGTTCACCTGACGCCATTTACCGCGTGCGATTTACTGCTTTCCGCTGCGGATGTATTCGTCGATGGCCCGTGCGGCCTTGCGGCCGGCACCCATGGCCAGGATCACCGTGGCGGCTCCCGTCACGGCATCTCCCCCGGCGAAGACCCCCTTGCGCGAGGTGGCGCCGTGTTCGTCGGCCGCAATGCAGCCGCGGCGCGTGGTTTCGAGTCCGGCGGTCGTCGAGGCCAGCAGCGGGTTGGGCGAGGTGCCCAGCGCCATGACCACCACGTCGCAGGCGATCTCGAACTCCGAGCCCGGTTTGACTATCGGTGAGCGGCGTCCGCTCTCGTCGGGTTCGCCCAGCTCCATCTCCACACAGCGTACGCCGCGCACCCATCCGCGCTCGTCGCCCAGCACCTCCGTGGGGTTGGTCAGCATCCGGAAGCGGATCCCCTCTTCGCGGGCGTGGTGCACCTCCTCGGCGCGCGCCGGGAGCTCCTTCTCCGAGCGGCGGTAGACGATCGTGGCATCGGCTCCGAGCCGCCGGGCCGTGCGCACGGCATCCATCGCCACGTTGCCGCCGCCGACCACCACGACGCGCTGTCCGACGTAGATCGGCGTGTCGTACGTCCGGTCGTAGGCGTGCATCAGGTTCGTACGCGTGAGGAACTCGTTGGCCGAGACCACGCCGTTGAGGTTCTCGCCCGGAATGCCCATGAAGCGGGGCAGTCCGGCCCCCGAACCGATGAAGACGGCCTCGTAGCCCTCCTCGTCCATCAGCGAGTCGACCGTGACGGTGCGGCCCACGATGACGTCCGTTTCGATCTCCACGCCCAGCGCCTTCACCTCCTCGATCTCGCGCTCCACGATGCGCTGCTTCGGCAGCCGGAACTCCGGAATGCCATAGACCAGCACACCGCCCGCCTCGTGCAGCGCCTCGAAGATCTTCACCTCGTAACCCATCCGGGCCAGGTCACTGGCGCAGGCCAGTCCGGCCGGGCCGCTGCCGATGATGGCCACCTTGTGGCCGTTGCGTGCGGCGGGAGCCTTCGGCGCCGTGCCGTGTTCAAGTTTCCAGTCGCCGACGAAGCGCTCCAGCTTGCCGATGGCCACCGGCTCACCCTTGATGCCGAGGATGCACGACCCCTCGCACTGCGTCTCCTGCGGGCAGACGCGGCCGCAGATCGAGGGCAGCGAACTGTCCTGCGCGATGACGTCGGCAGCCTCCTGCAGCCGGCCTTCGTGCAGCGCCGCGATGAAGTCCGGGATGTGGATCCCCACGGGGCAGGCCTCCACGCAGCGGGGTTTCTTGCAGTGCAGGCAGCGCGACGCCTCAAGCATCGCCTCCTCCTGATTGTAGCCGTAGCAGACCTCCTCGAAGTTGGTCGCCCGGACGGCCGGATCCTGTTCGCGCACCGGTACGCGCGGTATCTTGTTTGCCATAGTCGTCCTCTGTTATTTGTCCAAACCGATTCTGCATACGTGTCCCGCCTCGCGCTCGGCCTCGATGGCCGCGGCGCGCTGCTCCTGGGTGCGGTACATCCCCTGACGACGCATCGCCTCGTCGAAATCGACCTCGTGGCCGTCGAACTCCGGGCCGTCGACACACGTGAAGCGTGTCTGCCCGCCCACCGTCACGCGGCACGCTCCGCACATGCCCGTGCCGTCGACCATCAGTGCGTTGAGCGACACGGTGGTCTTGAGGTTGTACTTGCGGGTGGTCAGAGCCACGAACTTCATCATGATCATCGGTCCGATGGCCACGCACTCGTCGTAGTGTTCGCCGCGCTTCTCGATGAGCTCCTCGATCAGACCGGTGACCATCCCCTTGAACCCCTCCGAACCGTCGTCCGTGGCGATGTAGAGGTGGTCGGCCACCTGGCGCATGGCGTCGGTGTAGATCAGCATGCGGCTGCTCTTGGCGCCGATGATCACGTCGGCCCGCACGCCGTGCTCGTGCAGCCACTTGACCTGCGGATAGACCGGAGCGGTTCCGACACCTCCGGCCACAAAAAGGTAACGGCGCGTGCGCAGCTCCTCGAGGGGCGTGTGGACGAACGCCGAGGGGCGTCCGAGCGGGCCGGCCAGATCGGCCATCTCCTGCCCCTGCTCCAGGGCGCAGATCTTGTGGGTCGAGGCTCCGATGGCCTGGATGACCAGCGTGACGCTGCCTTCGGCGGCATCGTAGTCGGAGATCGTGAGCGGGATGCGCTCGCTGTGCGAGTCGGCCCGTACGATGACGAACTGCCCGGGTTGGGCGGCATGCGCCACCCGTGGGGCGAGGATTTTCATCAGCCAGATTCCTTCGGCAAGGAGTCTTTTTTCAAGAATGGGATACATATATATGTCAGCTTTGTGTGTGCTTTGTTGCTACTCTTCGATGATGGCCGTCACGCGGATGCGCCGCATCGGACGCACGGGGTCGTTGGTCACCACGACCAGGTGTTCGCTCACCACGCCGTAGTCCTGCGAGCGGGGGTCCAGCATCACCTCGGCGCGGAACGACTCCCCCGGAGCGATCCGGATGCCCGGCCGGAGGGTCGTGGCGACATGCCCCTCGCCCTCGACGGCCCGCAGGATCAGATCGGCCGTTCCGGTGTTCGAAACCCGGAAGGCGAGCCGGTGTACTGCATCCGTTCGTTTCAGGCTCCCGAATTTAAGGATATTTTCCGAGAATTCGCAGCGCGGGGCCGTTTTTTCCGCTGTTCCGGCATCGGCATCCACCCCGATGCCGTGGATGACAAGTACCGTACCGTTCGTGCGGCCGTCGACCAGCAGCTCCAGCGCATCGCGGATCGTGCCGTAGTGCGGCTGTGCGGCGGGGTTGAGGTAGGCGACATTGATCGAGGCGCGCTGGCCGGGGGCGAGCTCCCCGGGGGCCTCGAGGCGGAGCAGTCCGCTGGCATGGAGCGGACGCAGTTCCAGCCGGACGCTCTTTCGGGAGGTGTTGATGCAGCCGAAAGCGCCCTGCACGTGCTGACCCGCCCGTATGTAGGCAAAGGTGTTGAGTGTCGTGGTGAGCCGCACGCCGCCGCCCGCATCGACGGGGTAGAGCTCCTCGATGCTCTTCGGCCGCGGGGTGACCTCGCCGCCGATGGTGAGGGTGGCGATCTTCTGCCGCTGGCTCGAGTAGACGGTCAGATCCTTCGAGAAGACGCCGGGGCGGTTGGCCGGATCGAAGGTGACGGTGATCTCGGTCTTCTCTCCGGGCAGGATCGGGCGCCGCGAGAAGCGGGGTACCGTACATCCGCACGAGGTCACCACGTCGAGGATCACCAGCGGGCTGTCGCCGCGGTTTTCGCCCGTGAAGGTGTGGCTCACGCGTCCGTCGACCTCGCGGATCGTGCCGAAATCCCATGTCGCGGGCTCGAAGACCAGTTTCCCTTGGGCGAATCCCGTGACGCTGCATAACAGCAACAGTATGAACGATATGGTTCGTTTTCGCATCTTTGGAGTCGTTGTTCGAATTTTTGCAAAGATACTTTTTTTGCAAAAAAAACCGGCGAAAATTTTGCAGGAATGAATTTTTGCTATACATTTGCACCACGAAAACGGTAGAACACCGCTTCGAATGCCTGAATAGCTCAGTTGGTTAGAGCACATGACTGTTAATCATGGGGTCCTAGGTTCAAGTCCTTGTTCAGGCGCAGATGCGCGAGGGTTGCGTAAAGGTTCTTTCAGAAACACGCCTGCAAGGGGCGGCCGATGAGAGACGGGGGGGGGAGAGACAAGAGGTCGGAAGATGAGTAATCGTCAGGGCCATTCTCCAATGAATCCCGGTCTCGAAACGGAATACCGGAAAGCTCGCTGTTGACAACAACGCGGCGCGATCCGTTGAACGGAAGAGGTCGTCAGGCCTTCGAAAGTTTGCCTTTGCAGTCCCAAGCCATTTTTAAGGGAGCTTAGCTCAGCTGGTTCAGAGCGTCTGCCTTACAAGCAGAGGGTCGGGGGTTCGAATCCCTCAGCTCCCACAAAGCCGCCACATCGTCAAGGGGTGGCTTTTTTGTCGGCCTTGGTGCCGCTTATATATATCTCCGCTTTCCCGAAAGGGAGAGTCTTCGGGAGCTTAGCTCAGCTGGTTCAGAGCGTCTGCCTTACAAGCAGAGGGTCGGGGGTTCGAATCCCTCAGCTCCC